>JADIML010000102.1 GCA_017694765.1 Candidatus Scybalomonas excrementavium | reverse complement strand
CCTTTTGTTGGCCAAACAAGAACTTTAACCGTATTTCCTTCTATCACACAATCTTCTTGTCTAACAACTACATGCCCATTATCTGGTACTTTCGCCCCTGTCATAATTTTAAAACAATGATTTTCTTTGATTGGCTCTATCGGATTATCTCCTGCATATAGTGCTCCTTGCATTATAAACGATTCTCGTTTTCCAATATCTTCCATGCGAAACACGAATCCATCCATGGCACTTTTTGAAAACGGTGGCTGTGGTAACGGTGCATAAATCGCTTCTGCTAATCTATGTCCTAATCCATATTCCACTGGGCATGTACCAATTTCTCTTCTTCTTGTTATTTCTTGTTGAAATAACTGATATGCCTCTGTTACAGTTACTAATGTCTTCATTTTATTTCCCTTCTCTCTTAAAATATTTCTCACAAAATTGTTTGTAGTCTTCTTCAAAATTAATATTCATAAAACATTGAAAATCTACTTCTAGCTCTTTTTTTGTTAAAATCATTGCTGTCTTATTTTGAAAACAAGTTTTTAAACGATAGTCTTGTTTCTCTACCTGTTTGACCATCTCTTCTACCATAGTTCTTGTGTAAATTGCCCCCAATGTATACAGTCTTTCTTCATTTTTTATTGCGATTCCCTTTGGTAATTGAACGTTTTCACACAAGACATCATAAATTTCTCGTTTCATCATTGGCATATCACATCCAATGACAAAAAATGCCTCTTCTTTCGTCTGTCGAAATGCCTGTAAAATTCCCTCTACAGGACCTCTGTTGCTATTTTCATCTAAAATAAGTTTAACCCCTGATAACTCAGGGGTATAAGAAGGACGCGTGGATAAATAGCATGGAATCCCTTGAAATTCGGCTAACATTCTTTCCAAAAATGTTTGATTTTGAATTTTTAATTGTGCCTTATTCCGGTAACCCATTCGCTTTCCCTGTCCTCCTGCTAAAATTAAAATAGGAATTTTCATTTTACGCCTTTCTCATCCACATATAAAAACGTAACAGTACAAAGAAAATGATTCCTGTTGTTATATATGTTTGGATTCCAGCCAATTCTTTTACAAAAAACCCAAGTCCCAACTCACGCTCTGTCAAAAATGCTGCCATTTTCGTAGAAGCTACAATTCCAATAGCCATAGGGAAGGTCATTCCTGCAAAGCTCGGTTTAAACTCAAAAGAAAAGAATTTTGGCAATTTATAAAGAATAAAAACAAGTGCAGCAAGTACTGCAATATATAAGTAACCTAATACAACTGTATTGACATTTTCACATACATTCAGATACGTTACAACACAAAGAGAACTTGGTGCTAATACGATAGCTTGTGTATGATAAAATTCATCTTTTAATGGAACCAAAATTAATCGGTATATCATACATGGAATTAAAATCGTAAAAATACCAATTCCATAATATACGATATATTTTAATAATTGTGGCTCATTCATACTTCCACCTACAACAGCTGATACCATGATACCATTATAGGTTACAAAGTAACTTGGCACAAATGTATCTTTATTAAAGTTTCGAAAAATATTTCGATATGTGAAAATTATAATATGAATAGCATGAATGATAATTCCTAATAGCCAAAATAGTTTACCAAATACTGGGAACCATTCAAAGTAATAGCTACCTAGTATCATCATAATCATTGTGAATCCTGCATATAAACTGCTTGGTACTGTTTTCGTATACTCTTCTTTAAATACATTCCATTGTGTGATAATTCTTAGTAAAAAGAGCAACCAAATAATCGTAGCTGCAATCATGGTAATATGACGAATTCCTACATATCCTAATCCCGAATAGACATTTGCTAAGGTACATGCACCTACCATAGTAGGCAAAAGTGGTACTGGTAATTTTTTCAACTTATCCATATTTTCTCCTATTTCACCTTTTACTCTTCTTCATAAGTAAACTCAAAATTTTCTTTTATATGAAAGAAATCAGAATAATCAATATCAAAAATAGGTTTCTTTACTTTAGAAACATCTATTTTTTCACGAATTAACTGTGTTAAAATTCCTGCATAAGAAAGATCACCTTGTAATAATGCTCCATAAATAATTCCATCTTTATGAATAATCTTTTTATAGTTTCCTTTCTCATCTTGTCTTGTTTCAATTGTATAACTTTCATCATAGTCATACGTCTTTCCTAATGATAAGGTTGGAATTCCTAAAAAATTCATTGTGGATTTACTTGCAAAAAAATCATCCAATGATTTTTCAATTCCACTCATGTTATAAGCTGCAATAATTCCTTCTTTTACAGCAACTGGCCAAATTGGACTTCTTCCACTTACATCACCAGCTCCATATACATTTTCTTTATTTGTCTTTCCATGCTCGTCGTATAAAAGACCAAAACGATCACATTCAATTCCACTATTTTCCAAAAATTCAACATTAGAACGCACTCCAGCACAACAAACTAATAAGTCACAAGGAAGTGTTGTTCCATTTTGTAATGTTACACTAACTACATGGTTATCTTCCATATTAAGTGTAGCAATTCCTGTTCCATAAAATTGCTTTACACCTTCTTTTTCAAAGGCATCTTCATATGTTTTCGCTGCAACTTCATCTAACTGAATTGGAAGCATACGTGGTCCCATCTCTACAAGCATAACATCTTTTTTATGTGGTAATAGACCTGCAACTACATCAACTCCTACAAGTCCACCACCCATAACAACGATATGCTCTACATGGTCAAGACGTTTTTCAATTTCTAATACATCATCAAAATTTCTAAACCCTACTACATTATCTGCTTCTCTTAAACCTGGAATTGGAGGGAAGAAAGAATGAGAACCACTTCCAATTAAAAGCCGATCATATTCTATGGCAGTATCATCTTCTAAATAAATTTTTTGTTGTTCGCTATCAATATGTGTAACAGCTTTTCCTTTTTTCCATTCAATGTTATTTTTTTCTATAAAATCTGCATCCACAAAGCAAAGTTGTTCTAAATTACGAATTCCTTTTAAATGATGATATAAAATACATCTTGAATAGATATGCTCATCTTTTGAAATCAAAATAATTTCATCATTTGGATTTAATTCTCTTAACTGACTTGCTGCATTAATTCCTGCTGCACTAGCACCGATTACTACATATCGCATGACGATTTTACCTCCTCAAATGTAATTGCCTGCATTGGACAACATTCTACACATTTTGGATTTGCACTTCCATCTTCTGTTCTATGAACGCACATATCACATTTCATAATCTCTTTCTTAGTCAATGCATCACTTTTTAATACTCCATAAGGACATGCCATAATACACATATAACAGCTTGCACACTTATTTTTATCGTATTCTACATAACCTGTCTCTTTATTTTTGTGCATAGCGCCTGTCATACAAGTATATACACATTCTGGTAAATCACAATGTCTACAAAAAATAGGAGCATTTTTATTTTCTGAATCAATCGTAATACGATTTCTAGATTCACTTGATTCATGTGCTACACAGCAAGCTGTAACACATGTAAGACAGCCAATACACTTACTACGATCAATTTTAATACGCTTCATTTTATTCTCCGCCTTTCTATCCCTATGCTATTTTTCTTTTCGTCGAAAATTAACTGCTGCCATTTTATAAGATGGCTCTTTTGAGTATTTATCATATACGGACGGTGTCAATTTATTACACTCAATATAATGAATTGGTGCATATAATTCTCTTTCTTGCACATCTTCACTCATTCTTACTACAAACAATGCACTTTGTCCATTATTAGAAGAAATTTCAATGATATCATTATCTTCTATTTGTTTTTCTTTTGCTAAACTTGGGTTCATATAGACATAGGCATCTTGTGAAACCGCATCGGAAACAAATGGAATTTCCCTTGTTCTTGTTTGTGTATGCCATTGTCCTACAGTTCCTCTACCACTATTAAATATATATGGATATTCTTCACTGACTTGAATTGGATTGTCTAAAGGTTGTTCAAACATAAAGTTTGCCTTTTGATTTGCTGTAAAAAACTTACCATCTTCATATAGTCTTCTTTGATCGTCTTTTAACAAACAACCTTTCTTTAATGGCCATTGAATTCCTTTGCTATTTTCTAAATCTTCATATTCAATTCCTGTGATATCACAAGGCATATTTTCTGTACATGCTCTCATAAAATTGAACGCATCTTTTGGAGTTTTCCAGTTTTCTTCAATATCTTTTAATCCAAGTGCTTTTGCCACTCCATAAAAGATCTCATAATCAGAACGTTCATTTTCCTCTTTTGTAAGACAAGGACGCACTGCTGATAATCTTCTTTCCATATTAATGACCGTTCCCTCTTTTTTCGTTCCTGGAACAGCTGGTAAATAAACATGGCACTCTTTTGATGTGTCTGTATCCTCATAAATATCTTGTACAACGAAAAGCTCTAACTTGCTCATAGCTTCTCTAAACGTATCATTGTTAATCCAAGAATGACGAGGGTTTGTACAAACAACCCATAGTGCCTTGATTTTCCCTGCATTAATGTTCTCAATAATCTGATTATATGGAATTGTTGGTTTGTCAATTAAAAGACTTTCTTCTACACCAAGTGCTTTTGCTATTTGCTCTCTTCTTGTAGCATTGTCAAAGTCTCCACCACCAAAAAAGCCTGTCGTATTACTAAATAAACGAGAACCCATAGCATTGCTCTGTCCAGTAATAGAGTTTGCACCTGTACCTGGTTTTCCAATATTTCCTGTCATTAATGCAAGATTAATAATTGCCTGTGCACTTCGAACCGCTTCATAACCTTGATTAATACCCATTGTCCACCAGAAAGAAACACGTTCTCCATTATGGATGAAATCAACTAATTCTCGAATTTGTTCTTCTTCTAAACCACAAATTGGCGCTACTTTCTCAATAGAATAATCGGCTACAAATGCTTTAAATTCTTCAAATTGATTTGTGTGTTCTTTGATAAACTCATGGTCTAAATAATCAAGACGAATTAACTCATTGGCAATTCCATATAATAATGTTAAATCACTTCTATGCTTAATTCCATACCAGTAATCTGCATTTTTTGCTGTTTCTGAGCGTCTTGGATCAATTACGATCACTTTCTTATTTGGATTCTTTCTCACTCTTCCCCATAAAATAGGATGAGCAACAACTGGATTCGCCCCGATAAAAATAATTGTATCTGAAATTTCTAAATCTTGTAGTGTAAAACCTGGTGCATCAAAACCATAACTTTGTTTATGTGCCACAACAGATGTTGCCATACAAAGTCTAGTGTTTCCATCTACATTGGCTTTTAAATGATTACGCATCATATGTCCAAAAATCCCAAATTCTTCCAATGTCATCTGTCCAGTACTAATTGCGGCTACACTCTCTGTTCCATATTTTTCTTGAATTTCTAAAATACGAGAAGCAACTTCTTGGTAACCTTCTTCCCATGAAACATGTTTAAATGTTCCATCTTCCTGTTTGATTCGTGGTAATGGATTTGGTTTATAAACGGTATGTTGTTTATCAAGAGATAAGCCTTTTACACAACTAAATCCATCATTCACTGGATATCCTTTCGTTGGAACTACTTTTACAATGCGACCATCCTCTACATAAAAATCCATATTACAATCGATCGCACAATAATTACATGATGATTGTACTTTTCTCATAGCATTTTTCTCCTAATTTTTTATTCGATTATTTTTTCATTTTGCTATTATACCCTATGTATTATACCTTGTCAAAAGGGTGTTTTTTCCTTAAAATCATCTTGATACTTCGCATTTCTAAAAATAAAAAAGAAATGTTATACTCTATTTCTATCTAACATCTCTTTTTTACTTCTTTGTATTCGTTTAATTGTTAATTTTTTTATAATTTCTTATATCAGTTCTAAATATCTCTCTTTTCTAACCCCTTCTATTACCATCTGTATTCATTTTTTATCTTTCTTTTTTCTTATACTTCTTAGTATGGTTAATATTTCCATATTATTGATATATTTTCTCGTTTAGCTTCATTTTTAAATTTATAAAACAGTCTGTTATGAAATTGGCTGTTCTATTTCTTTTATTAAATTAACCATTTCAATTGCACCAACCGCACATTCATATCCTTTATTTCCCACTTTTGCTCCGGCTCTTTCAATGGCTTGCTCGATATTTTCTGTTGTAAGAACACCGAACATAACTGGAATTTCACTTTCTAACGATATATGTGCAATTCCTTTGGAAACTTCATTACATACATAGTCATAATGTGTTGTGCTCCCACGTATAACAGCTCCAAGACAAATGATTGCATCATATTGTTTACTTTTCGCCATCTTTCCAGCGATCAATGGTATTTCGAATGCTCCTGGCACCCATGCTAAATCAATATCTTTTTCTTCCACATCATGTCTCTTTAAACCATCCAATGCTCCAGCTACTAATTTTGAAGTAATAAATTCATTAAACCTACCAGCCACAATTCCTACTCTTATCCCCTTTGATACAAGTTTTCCTTCTAAAATGCGCATAATGATTCCTCCTAATTTTTCTTTCTATCAATCTATCAATTAATTGTCATCAAACAATCAATCTACTAATAAATGTCCCATTTTTGTTTGTTTTGTTTTCAAATAAACTTTATCATATCGGTTTGGCTGCATTTGAATCGGAATCCGCTCTGTGACAGCAATTCCATATTTTTTTATCTGTCGAATTTTATCTGGATTATTGGTCAACAATCGTATTTCTTTCACCCCCAAATCTTTCAATATTTGGGTCGCTATATTATATTCCCTTAAATCCCCTTTAAATCCAAGAGCCAAATTTGCCTCTAACGTATCCATGCCTTGTTCTTGCAATTCGTAGGCTTTTAACTTATTAATAAGCCCAATTCCTCTCCCTTCTTGGCGCATATATAATAAGATTCCTCGCCCCTCTTTTTCTATTTTTTTTAAAGCGGTTTCTAACTGTTCTCCACAATCACAACGCGACGACCCAAAAACATCTCCTGTTAAGCACTCAGAATGAACACGACATAATACATCCATTCCGTCTCCCAGTTCTCCCTTTACTAAGGCGATATGATGTTCTCCATTCACCTTGTTTACATAACCATACGCCTTAAACATGCCATATTTTGTCGGCAAATGAATTGTTGTGGAACGCTCAACAAACGTTTCTTTTTGCTTTCTATACTCTTGCAATGCAGCAATCGTTATGATCTTTAAGTTCCACCTCTTAGCTAGTTGGATTAATTCTGATGTTCTCATCATCTCTCCATCCTCTCTCATAATTTCACAACACAGTCCGCATTCCTTTAAACCGGCCAATCGCATCAAATCGACAGTTGCTTCCGTATGTCCATTTCTTTCTAATACACCATTCTTTTTTGCAATAAGCGGAAACATATGCCCTGGTCTTCTAAAATCTTCTGGTTTAACTCCTTCTTCCACACATTTTCGAGCAGTCATTCCTCTTTCTACTGCTGAAATCCCTGTCGTTGTATCAATATGATCCACTGAGACGGTGAAAGCAGTTTCATGATTATCCGTATTATTGGATACCATCGGTGGAAAATCCAACTTCTTTCCTAACTCTTCACTCATTGGCATACAAATTAAACCTTTTCCATGTACTGCCATAAAATTTATATTTTCTGTTGTGGCAAATTCAGCTGCACAAATAAAATCCCCTTCATTTTCTCGATCTTCATCATCTGTTACCACAATGATTTTTCCCTGTCTAAGATCTTCTAATGCTTCTTCAACTGTATGAAATTCAACCATGAGTCTTTCCTTCCTTTCTCTTCTACTTCTTTCTACTTTTCATCACATTGATTTATTAATACAAAGTGCTCATTGTACACCCTTCACGACTTTAAGTCACTTCTAGCAATACACTCTTTGCTATACACGAGGAGTTTATGAAATACCTAAAATCCATGTTCTTTCAAAAATGTTGCTGTAATCGTTTTTTTCTTCTCATCCCCCTTCCACTGTTTTGAATGTAATAAAAACTTTTCTACATATTTCCCAATACAATCATTTTCTAAATTGACGATGTCCCCAACTTGGCGCTGCCATAAATTTGTATTGGAAATCGTATGTGGAATAACAGATACGAAAAAAGTTTTTTCCTCTACTTTAGCAACTGTTAAACTAATTCCATCAATGGCAATCGAACCCTTTTCAACAATATAATGTAAAATTTTTTCCTTTGCTTCTATGGTGTACCAAACAGCGTTATCTTCTTTTTGGATTCGCTTAATGATTCCAACCCCGTCAATATGTCCAGAAACGATATGTCCACCAAACCTTCCATTTGCTGCCATGGCACGCTCTAAATTCACTCGCTCTCCTATTTTTAACTGGCTCATGGAACATCTCTCCCATGTTTCTGGCATAATGTCTGCTGAAATCGTTCGCTTCGTAAAATCTACAATGGTAAGACAAGTTCCATTCACTGCAATACTATCTCCTAACTTAAGTCCTTCTAAAATCTTGCTTGCCTCAATTGTAATCACTGCCCCATGATGCCCTCGTTTTATGCCTAAAAATTTTCCTGTTTCCTCTACAAGTCCTGTAAACATCGCTCCACCTCACTTTCTATTAAAATATCCTTTCCAATAACGGTTATCTTCTTTTGTTTTAAATGAATTCCTTCCTTGGGCATCGCAATTCCCTTTCCTTCCACTGGAGTTTTACTTTTAACTCCACCAAAAATTTTAGGCGCTATATAAGTATCCACTTTATGGACGATTCCCTCTTCTAATGCATTCCAGTTTAGCGTCCCACCTCCCTCTAATAAAATGCTATCGATCTCTCTTTCTCCTAATACTTCCATCAGTTTTCTTAATGGCACTTTTCCATTTTTTCCTTCTTTGAAAGAAAGCACTTCACATCCAAGGCTTTCTAAACGCTTTCTTTTTTCGACATCATTTGAACAGGTAGCAATCCATGTTGGAACTTCTTTTGCTGTACGAACAATCCGACTCTCCATTGGAATTTTTAATGACGTATCACAAATAATACGAACTGGATTTTTTCCATTTGGAATTCGACAAGTAAGCATCGGATCATCTTGCAATACAGTTCCGATTCCAACCATAATTCCCATATAGCGATTCCGATCCTCTTGTACCCTTGACCTTGCTTCTTCGCCTGTAATCCACTTAGACTCCCCTATATAAGTCGCAATTTTTCCATCCATTGTCATAGCATATTTCATAACCACATATGGCAGTTTACTTTGTATATAATGAAAAAATATAGTATTTAATTCCAAACACTGCTCTTTACAAACTCCTGTGACAATCTCGATTCCATGAGCTTTCAAAATAGAAATTCCTTTTCCTGCAACTTTCGGATTCGGATCGAGCGTTCCAATTACAACCTTTTTAATGCCACTTTCTATAATTGCATTCGTACAAGGTTCGGTTTTTCCATAATGGGAGCAAGGCTCTAATGTAACATACATAGTAGCTCCCTTTGGATCTTCTCTACACTGTTTTAGCGCTTCCCTTTCTGCATGAAGTTCACCAAATTTTGTATGATATCCCTGTCCAATTATTTTATTTTCTTTCACAATCACTGCTCCAACTAATGGATTAGGGTTCACCCATCCTATTCCCTTTTTTGCTAAATGAATGGCAATCTCCATATAGTAACACTCCTCTTTCATAATCAACCTCCTTGATTTATCTAAACATCTCCATTCATAATGGACTTGTATTTTTTACATGTCGGTATATATCCTATATAGCAGTTTATTAAGAATTTCCTATAAATCAAAAAGAACCCTGAAAAAATTTTTCAGGGCTCTTTTCTATATCTCTCACTTTGTATGACTCACATTTTTGATTTTTATATGTTTATCTTCTATATGCTTACACAAACTGATTCTTTGTGAAGGTTCTCTTTTCTACAAGCTACACATTCTTTGCGCATAGCGCTTTTTTATACGATAGAATCACTCACTTTACGAGGAATTTCCTTCCTATCACACAAAAAAGCTCTGAAACGTAAAACATTTCAGAGCTTTTGATTCTATGTACGGCAACCTATACGAAAACAAAAGTTTTCAACATTTTTCTATACAAAGTTTTATCTTCTTTCATCCAGACTATCACTGTCGGTTTTGGAATCTCACCAAATCATGTGCATTAGCACTCGCGGACTTTACCGCCGATCGGGAATTACACCCTGCCCTGAAGACTATTATTTAATTTTATATATATGAATTATATTTACAATACCACTCTATGTTATGATTGTCAATACTTTTCTAAAATTTATATCTTATATTTATACTTTTTATATTTTTATTCCAATGCCACTCATAGATAAGTTTATTCAGAACGCAGTGCAATAACTGGATCTTTTTTGGCTGCCATTTTCGCTGGAATGAATCCTGCAATCATTGTTAATACAATACTAATAATAATTAATGTAATGGCTCCTCCTACTGGTAAAACAGCAATGTTAGCTACTCCAGATAGTGTCTCAATGATATGATTAATCGGTATCGTAAGCAATATCGTTACAAGGATTCCTATGGCTCCAGCTGAAAATCCAACAATCATAGTTTCTGCATTAAACACACGAGAGACATCCTTTTTTGACGCCCCTATACTTCTTAAAATTCCAATTTCCTTTGTTCGTTCTAATACAGAAATATACGTAATAATTCCAATCATAATCGAAGAAACAACAAGAGAAATCGATACAAATCCAATTAATAAATAAGTAATCATATTAATAATAGATGTAATGGAAGCTGTCATAATTCCTACCATATCGGTATACTCTATGACATTACTTTCTTTTCCTGCTTTCACTTGCTGATCATTGTATTCTTGAATGGCTTCAATGACAGCCTCTCTTGCATCAAAATCCTTTAAATAAAGACTGATGGAAGACGGCTCTTGTGTTCGAATAGAGCCTAGCAACTCCAAATTATCTTCATAAGTTGTATTTAACGACTCCTTATAAGAAGTTAAATATACATTTCTTTCTGCTTCTGGTAGTGATAAAATCATCGCTTTCTTATTAGGGTCTAGTTGCTCCAACAATTCCTGTTCAGAAATATCTTTCGCATCCACAAATTCTTCCCCTGTGAAAACATTCATATTTGGATTTTTCTTCTGCTCTTTCACAATCTTACTTGCATGAATTTGTTTCATAACATATTTCGTAAGTGCATTTGTATAACCTATTGTTCCTTGAATGGAGGAAGCTGCTGCATCTTTCGATGGCCGAATAATTCCTGAAATGCGAATCGTAATTCCATTGTTAATTAACTTCTTCATATAGGATTTCTCTGTCTTTTTATCCATCCATATCCCATTCTTCTTTTGATAGTAATCTGTATTTAATACAAGTTTAAATGTTGTCTTTAAAATATCATCGTAACTATAACTTTCTTTGGAATAATCAGTTTGACTTAAATCTTTCCCGTTTTCTAACTTCTTTCTCATCCTTTCAATTTCTTTACTATCTTTTAATCCAAGCGCATATAACGTCATATCACTAATTTCATTGTTCTCATCTAACACTAATACAACTTCATCATAATGGTTTGGCCATTCCCCTGCTAAAAGATCATACTGAGAAGTTAATAACTTTTGATTATCAATCATCTCTGTCCACACTTCACTTGTCGTTACGCCCATTGCTTTCATAGAATCTGCCATTTGTCCATAATTTTCCTCTTCTTCAAGAACGGAACTTGGATTCACTTGTACAATTTCCTTTGTTGTATCTGATTTATAAATCTGTAAATTTAAAGGATATCCATACTGAATAGCATTTGTATTTTCTCGGATTTTCTTTCCATTTTTACTTTCTATATATTCCTTAAATGTCTTTAAATCATTGTCCTTTAACTTAATATTTTGCATTTGTAGCGTATCTGCTGCATATCCCCCTTGATATACTTTATCTAATTTATGTTCTTCTTTCGAACGTTCCATCCCTTCTCTCGTACTACTTTGCATTTTTAATAAATCAATTCCTTGGTTTTGAATTGTTATTGGATAAGATGATAAGGTATCCTCTTCCACATTGGCAATATACGCCTGCATTCCACTCGATAAAGCAAGAATTAAAGCAATCCCAATAATACCTATACTACCTGCAAAGGAAGTTAAAATCGTTCTTCCTTTTTTTGTTTTTAAGTTATTGAAACTTAAAGCAAGGGCTGTAAAAAAAGACATAGAAACTCTATTTTTCTTCGACTTTTTCACAGTCACTTCCTTATTATTCACTATCATTTCATTTTCTGCATATGGATTCGTATCTCCTTGAATCACCCCATCCTTCAAACGAATAATTCTTGTTGAGTACTCCTGTGCTAATTCTGGGTTATGGGTTACCATAATGACTAACTTGTCTTTGGCAATCTCTTTTAATAATTCCATAACTTGAATACTTGTTTCTGAGTCTAAAGCTCCTGTTGGCTCATCGGCAAGTAAAATATCTGGATTATTAATCAACGCTCTTGCGATGGCAACTCTTTGCATTTGTCCTCCAGACATCTGATTTGGTTTTTTGTGTAAATGGTCTTTTAGTCCAACCTTTTCTAATACTTCAATTGCTCTTTGTCTTCGCTCTTTTTTTGAAATTCCAGCTAATGTAAGAGCTAACTCTACATTGGCTAACACCGTTTGATGTGAAATTAAATTATAGCTTTGAAAAATGAAACCAATTGATTGATTGCGATAGACATCCCAGTCAGAAGATTTATATTGTTTCGTAGAAATTCCATTAATAATCAAATCTCCATCTGTATATTGATCAAGCCCACCTATTATATTTAACAATGTCGTCTTTCCAGAACCACTTTGCCCTAGAATCGATACAAACTCATTTTCTCGAAAATTAAGACTAATTCCTTTTAGCGCTTGTTGTGTGATTCCACCTGTCACATATGTTTTTATTATATTTTTTAACTGTAACATTTTATCCGTTGCCAAAAATCTATAAATATCTATAAATTTTGTTTAATTCCCTGTTCTACGAGTCCGATTTTGAAAACTATAAATAGTAATCTACTTTCGTTTGATATAACTCTCCGAGGGCGTAAATTCGGATACAACGCATCCTACATATTAGCATTATCTTGTTAGTGATATTATGCTAATTTATATCTTGAAAGATTGATACTTGCATTTAAAT
>JADIML010000101.1 GCA_017694765.1 Candidatus Scybalomonas excrementavium | reverse complement strand
TTTATTTGCGAATTCTCCTATTGAGTAATACTTCATAATTTATCACCTCAATAAGATTGTATCATAATCTATGAATAACTTCTATATTTTTATAGATATTTATAGATTTATATTAACTGTTAGTTACCTCCTTCATTTATTTTTTTATTTTCTTTTATAATTGTTTTAATAATTCCATCACAAGCTCTTTTGTAGCAAGACCTTCTGAAAACGCGGTTGCACTTCCTGTCGCCCCTGCTAATTTTAACGCATATTGGTAATCCTTTGACTCACTGTATCCAGCAATGAATCCTGCCACCATAGAATCTCCTGCTCCAACTGAATTTTTTACAGTTCCTTTTGGAACTCCAATTTTGGATACATTTTGATGCTCATCGATTAAAATTGCGCCCTTAGAAGCTCTTGAAATTAAAACATTTCTAGCTCCCATTTCCTGTAATTTCTTTCCATATACAATTAAATCTTCTTCTGTCTTTAATGATACTTGAAAAACCTCCTCTAATTCATGATTATTTGGCTTAATCAGAAATGGATGATATTTTAAAACATTTAATAGTAAATCTTTTGTTGCATCTACTACAATTTGAATTTCTTTCTCTTGTAAATGCTCCATAATTTTTTCATAAATATCACTTGGTAAACTATTTGGAATACTTCCTGCAAGCACAAGAATATCTCCCTTTTCTAGCTTACTTAATTGTTCAAATAATTTAGCAAGTTCTAGTTCTCCGATTTTAGGACCTTGTCCATTAATTTCGCTCTCCTCATTAGAGCGGATTTTCACATTAATGCGACTCATGCCTTCTTGCAAATGAATAAAATCAGTTGCTACCCCTAATTCTTTTACCCCTTTTTCAATCACATCTCCTGTAAATCCAGCAACAAAACCAAGTGCTACACTTTCTATTCCTAAGTTCTTTAGAACTGTTGATACATTGATTCCCTTTCCTCCATAATAAATCGCTTCTTCTTTCGTTCTATTTACCATTCCAAGTGTTAAGTCTTCTACTCGCACAACATAATCAAGTGCTGGATTAAATGTAACCGTATAAATCATTGTAAAACCTCCTTTATCACAACTTCTTTAAATTCTTGCTGCTTTGGTTTTCTATCTGTAATCACACATGCCTCATTTAATTGAGCAAAGGTAAATGCTGTTGTTCTAAGAAATTTTGTATGATCGGCTAAAATATAAGCTGCAAAAGAACGTCTTATGGCTTCTCGTTTCACAACAGCTTCATCGCTCGTCGGTGTAGTGAAGCCACCTTCTTTTGAAATCCCATTGGCTCCCATAAAACATTTGGTAAAATTATATCTTCGCAAGTTTTCCACTGCCTCTACTCCAATAACAGCTTCTGTTGTCTCTTTTAGTCTTCCTCCAATGACAATGGTTTTAATTCCCTTATTCATTAATTTCTTCGCATGAACAATACCATTTGTTACAAAGGTTGCCCTTTTTTCCGTTAAATAATCAATCATCTTCTCTGTTGTTGTTCCAGCATCTAAATAAACCATGTCATCTTTCTTCACTAATGAAGCCGCATATCGTGCAATTTTCTCTTTCTCCTCTTGATTCAAATTCGTTTTTGTTCCAACGTCATACTCCATTGTCACGAATTCTTGTTCTAACCGAGTAGCTCCACCATGTACTTTTTTTAATTTTTTTTGCTTATCTAAAATCGTCAAATCTCTTCGAATTGTAGACTCTGAACTATCTAGTAACTTCGTTAATTCTGCTACCGTAACTGCTTGTTTTTCTTCTAAATAGTTCAAAATTTGCAAATGTCTTTCTTCTGTCAACATAAAATCACCCTCAATGATTCTCCACCTTATTTTTCTTGGCAGTTTTCTTACCTTTATTATACCAGATACTGCTTGTTTGTCAATCATTTTCAGTCATATTCAATCATTTTCAGTCACAAAAAAATGTATGAAACTATAAAATCCAATTAAATTCAGTTATTTTTTATACTAATCTGACTCTTCAGTCATAAACAGTCATACAGAATCACAAAAAAGACTGAGATATCTTGTATTATATCCATTCCTTTCCCCTTCTACATTCAATTCTCTATTATTTCTATTCTCAATTATTCCTTTTCATTAACGCAAGTCATTTTTCTTATATTATAAAATTAGTTTAATCCAGATAAAGAACGCATGACCAAATCCACATCTGTATTTTCCAGTTCCTGAATAATATGTAAATATGTCTTTTGTGTTGTTGTCATGCTTGCATGTCCCAATCGTCTAGCAACACTTGCTATCGATACTCCTGCAAATAATAATAATGATGCATGTGTATGACGTAATCCATGAATGGATATGACTGGTACATTCGCTTTTTTACAGTGTCTTTCTAAAACATCATTTACAGTAGAATTATAAATTTTCCCCTCGACAAATATTGGCTCATCCTCTGGTAAACCTTTTAATAACTCAGAAAATTGAATGACTGTTTGCCAATCAATTTGAATCTTTCTTACAGAAGATTTATTTTTTGTTGGAAGAAATCCTCCTTCTCCTTTATAATCCCATGTCTTACTAATAGATAATGTTTGATGTGCGAAATCAAAATCTCTTGGAGTCAAAGCAAGTGCTTCAGAAAATCTCATTCCAGTTTTTGCAACTAAAAGTATAAACCAATCCCAATTTACTTCTGCTTTTAAATCTAGTACGGTCAATAATGTGTGCAATTCAAATTGATTTAAATATTTGATCTTCTTCTCAGTCGGTGCCTTTCCTTTAATAATAGCTTTTCTTGTTGGATCTCTTTCTATTAAACCCTCGTCCACAGCATCTAAAATTGCTCCTTTTAGCTGATGATGAAAGTCCATCGTTGTCTGCCTTTCATGATACAAGGCATACTCATTTAATATCTGCTGGTATGCGATACGGTTTAAATCACATATTTTAAGATCTGGCACAAGTTTTTTCAACCATCGATGTGTCATAAGATACTTATCCATCGTTACTTTTCTAATTGCCCCTTTTTTATATACTTCAATCCATTTTTCATAATAATCACAAAATAAATCTGTTACTTTTACTTTCTCTAACATACAAAATACCTCCAATTTCATTCAAAATGACTTGCGCTAATGAAAAATAATAATCAAAACAAATGAAAAAAGCCAAGGAAATTCCCTTGACTTTCTTAATCTCATAATATAAATATTATTTTTGATAAGTAACCCCTATTTTTATATTCAAATGTCCCCTTCTGCTAACTCTATATCGTATCCACCTGAAAGAATAAATTCTTTTAAAAATTGCCCTATTTTTATATTTACTTTCGGTGGTGGTAATTTTATCCCTTCTAATTTTTCAAAAAATTCTCTCGCTTTTTTCTTATCAACTGTTTCTTTTAGTTCATTAAATCGTCCAAATTCATTCATGTTAGATTCAGATAAATGAAGCGCCATCATATTTCGTAACTTCTCTTCATCGACTCCTAAAATATAAGAAACTCTACGAATTTGTGCATCCTTTGCTTTTGCCTGATATTCAATGACATAATGCCAAAACGTTTTCCCTCCTTCTACTCTAACATCGCCTCTTTGAATATCATGTAAAAAAATCTTCGCATATTTTTGCTCTTCTTGCGTCAATTTAGCAAATGTTTTATGCAACTCGTTCAATGCTTGTTCTATGACCTCTTCTGATTCCCCTTCTCTTGTAAGTAACTTCAAATATTTATTAAAACGGCTATTCATATACTCTGAATCTATCATATCTGTATCAATTTCTGTCAAATATCCCTCAATATCAAACGGAACCTCATCTACATTCTTTCCCCCTATACCTACCGTATCAGAAGATAATTCTTTATATCTTTGTGCCAATGTCAAAAAGGTGTTCTCATCTACTAGCACTTCTACAAGTTTCTTCATTCTAGTCTCCCCTTCTTGAAACTCATATTGTGACTTATTCCATTGAAACCCTTGAATTCTAGCTGCTTCCATATATTCATTAAATTCTTTAAATAATGAAGCAAATTTACCACATTCTGCTCCTTCTTCTGGCAATTTCTCGAAATTATTAATTCCTTCTCCTTTAAATATCTGTTGTATCTCTTCATAAATTGAATTCATTTTCTGCAAATTATACATTAATTTCTCTACAAATAATCCAATTGGCTTATCTCCAGAATACAATTTTACAGCTTTCTTGATATTTTCTTCCATTGTATTCGGTCTTCTATAATAACGGATAACTCCAAAAGGCTTCTCATGCCCAAATAAACGATTTGTTCTTGAAAATGCTTGGATAATATTTTCATATTCTAACATTTTATCCAGATAGAGTGTATTAATCCATTTTGAATCAAATCCAGTTAACATCTGATCAACAACTATTAGTAAATCTATTTGTTGTTTTGAACGCTGTCCTATTCTTTGATACTGATCTTTATGTGCCAATCTTAGAGCAATATCCTTCTTAAAAGCTGCATGAGTTGTAATTGTAAAATTTTGATTATATCTGTTATTATAATCATCTATAATTTCAACAAGACCTTCCTCTTTAAAGATAAAACCTCCATTATTATCAATATTTGAATCAAAAAGACACGTTACCTTAAGTTCTGGCATCTCTTCCTTTATAAGGCGATAGTATTGTATTGCTTCTGGAATACTGCTCGTTGCAAAAATAGCATGCAATAAATAATTGTGGCTCAAGGCAATCCAATGTTCTTTGATATCTTCTACTACCTTTCTTTGATGTTCCTTTGTTTGGTATTGTGAAGTTGGTACATAGTCCTCAATCCCTTTTTGAATGGTACCATCTTTTTTTATAGAAGCTGCCATTTTTATTTTGGATTTATCCATATATTCATAAAAAACTTTTGACTTTTTTGGATCTAAAATTGCTTCTTCCTCAGTCTTTGCTCTTGCCTTTTCCAATGCAACTGCTTTTCTTATATCATAATCTTTATAAGTCAATACTTTATATGAGTCAAATCCAAGCACATTGCCATCACGAATTCCATCTGCAATACTATATCGATGCAATTCATCTCCAAATACTGTTACAGTCGTATTCTTTTTCTTCTGGTTCTCATCTTGAATTGGCGTTCCTGTAAATCCAAAGAAAATTGCATTTGGAAATGTATTTTTAATTGTAATTAGCATATCTCCAAAAGTAGACCGATGCGCTTCATCCACAATAAATACAAGTCGTTTTTGATTCATAATTTCAATATCATGGGCATTGAACCCCTCTTCTTTGATATTACTCATCTTTTGAATAGAAGTTACAATTAGAGTATCTTCAAAATTCGTACTTTTTAATTTCGATATGAGTACATATGTATTTTCCGTTGCCTGTACCGTTTCATTTTCTTCTGCAAAATTTCGATATTCTTTTAATGACTGTGTTCCAAGTTCAATTCTATCTGTAAGAAAAATAACCTTATCTGCTTCTTTCGCATCTGCAATTAACTGAGCTGATTTAAAACTTGTCATTGTTTTACCTGATCCAGTTGTATGCCAAATATAACCACCTAGTTGATTTCCTTCATCCCATTTTATTTTTGCAACCTTATCTGCAATGGCATTGGCTGCATAGTATTGATAGCTTCGCATAACTTTTAATATTCCATCAGAATTATCTGCTATCGTATAAAAACCAATTAACTCATGTGCCATTGGAATATGTAGTAACGAAGAAGCAATTTTTTTCCAATCATTAATTGGTTCATTATTAAAATCTGCCCAATGAAAATAATAATTTTTATTAAAAATACCATCGTGTCCTGGATTTGCAAAATACACTGTTTCTTCTGGAGTCATAGATACAAAGATTTGTACTAAGGAAAATAATCCTGTAAAAACTCCTTCCTTTGTATACTTCTCGATTTGATTATAAGCCTGACTAATCGGTACCCCACTTCGCTTCAATTCAATATGAATGACTGGCATTCCATTAATTAATAACATTAAATCTCCTCTTCGGTCATTTAATACTACTGATTTGCTTATAAATTTGGGTTGCTGTACAATCTGATATCGACTTTGTCCTGCTGCAATTTCCTGTCGATCATATATTTTTAAACTAATTTCTTTTCCTAAATGCTCTTTATCTTCTAAATTATCACGAGTAATTGAAATTGTTCCTCCATTAATAAAACTATTTAATTTTAATGGTGTCTTAAGTTCCGTGATTTTCTCTATAATTTGCTGCATCTCGCTATCTGTCAATGGATAATTATTGAGCCGATCAATTCCTCGATTGTTCTCATAAAGAATTTGGGCCCAGTTTTTTATTAAATCTTGCTCCGTTGGATATTTTATAACATCCTTTTCCCAACCTTTTTCTAATAGTACTTTAATAAGAGCTTCTTCAAATTCTGATTCATATTGAAAAGCCATCTCAATTTCCCCTTTCTGTACTTCTCTTTCCCTACTTCAATTTTTCTCCAACTACTATATTCTCATGCTGTTCCTAAGCTCTGTTCTTTTTTCTCTAAAATGATTCGATCAATATCTTCAAAAGCGTTCTCAATACTCTCTATATGGTACAATTCATACATATCATAAATAAAATCCGTAATCCCTAAAGAATCCCATTCTTCCATAACTTCCTTTGCCGTTACTTTTTTGTACTCTGCATATCGTTCAATTAAATAGATAAAAAATCGCATTTCTTTAGACATGGCCATCTCTCCTTAAATAAAGCGAATTTCTAGGATCTCCTGTAATCTGTTCATTTTCCCACATATCAAAAATAGCAGCCGGAGCAAATTCCCACATTTCTAATTCTGCATTTGATAACATTTTATAAGTCTCTGATGCCAAAAATCTTCTCAATGCTACCATCGGCTCAAAAGCATACTTCTCAACTATAAGTTTTATCACTTCTTCATCATAAAAATCTAAGATTTCTACAGAAGTTCTTTTCATACCATAATCACCTCACATAATTGTAACTTTGAAATTGCTTTCTCTGTTTTAAATGCATATTGATCTTTCAATTTTTGAGGTAATAGCCTTTTTAAAGCCTCCTCTTCATCATAACTACCCTTTAAGTATAAATTGATAACAGGCATTGTATTATCATTTGCTACAGGTCCTACTACAACGTCCCAGTTTTCTTCCATATGCTGATTCCTTCGATTTGCACTGACAAATTTTAACCATTCAACGTTTGGAGCATTAAACTTTAATACAGATAACTCTGCCTCATTCACTTCATAAACAGAAACTGTTGGTACCCCTGTTCTTCTTCTTTTCACCATTAACTCTGCCCACTTCTTTGCCTGTTCATAACTCGTTGTAAGATAAAAACCTGCTCCAAAATCTAAGGCTCTCGCAGTCGGAAATAACTTTGGTTCTCGTACAGCAACATTGCTACCATGATATAATTTCAAACTTCTCATAGTATCTTCTCCTTTATTGTTGTTATTTTCATGTTTTTCATGAAAATTTTTATAGAAATAATGGTTTTTTAATAACTTTTGCTTACGCTGATGAAGGGTGATGAGGTTATCAACAGTAATTAAACAATCTTTGATTCTCTCTTGTTCTATCAAGCTAGGCACATTTAAGCTCATCTTAAGAAATGTATCTACATGTATTCTTTTAGCCTTCCTACTACCATCTGCTATTGTCCCATTCTTAAGATAGAAATCTTCTTGTATTACCCTATACAACAAAAAATATGGATTCATATTTAATAAATCAAATGCAGGTAAGTCAGCAGTAGACTCGTATTCATCAAGATTTTCGGGGATTACTCCAAATGCTGCATTTAAAAAATCTAATTTACTATAAATAAATTGTCCTGATTTTCTAATGTAATATTGAGTATGTTCACTACCTCCAAAATCATTTTTTTCAACAACTCCTTTTCCCCAAAGTTTAACTGTAATCTTCTTTGCTCTATCTCCCGTATTTCCTTTAATTTTACTTTCCACCAAATACTCCCCCAACTTACGCTGTTCCCAA
>JADIML010000100.1 GCA_017694765.1 Candidatus Scybalomonas excrementavium | reverse complement strand
TATTTAAAAATGCTGTTTTTCGTATGCACTTTTCCAATGTGAAGAGTGCTTTTTTTATGTTATAGGATTCCTCGCAAAGCGAGTTATCCTATAACATAAAAAAGCACTACGTGCGAACGATGCGCAGCTCGCAAAGAAGATAATTTTGCTTCGCAAATTGCTCGCGCGCGGCAAAGCGTGCATTGCTAGAAGTAACTTAAAGTCGCGAAGAGTGTGCAAGATAGACATTTCTTCCAGCATACAATAAATAGGAAATACTTTGGAGCCAAGTCATCATTACTCGACAAAAGAAAGGAAGTAGGATAAACAATGAAAAACATGAAAAGAATGATAGCACTATTATTAGCATGTGTTATGATGTGTTCCATCGTTGCTTGTGGAGCTGGAGAAACAAGCTCTCATACAGAGGCAAGCACACAAACTGAGGTAGAAAAAGTTGTAAAGCCAACAAAAGATCGCAGTGGCGAAGATATTTCTGTTCCAGAAAATGTGGAGAGAATCGTAACACTAGCCCCTTCTATTACAGAAACACTTATGAATTTAGGTTGCACAGATAAAATTGTTGCAGTTGATACGAATACAAAATCTTATGAATATGAAGGATTATCACAAGATTTACCAGCATTTGATATGATGGCACCAGATAATGAACAATTAGCTGCGTTAAATCCTGATGTTGTTTTTATTTCAGGAATGACAGCAACAAGTGGAAAAGATTTATATGCAGATTTAAAGGATATGGGAATCTGTGTTATTAGTATCCCAAGTTCTTATAGTATTCAAGGAGTAAAAGATGACATCACATTTATCGCTTCTTGTGTCGATAAGGTAGAAGAAGGTAAGCAAATCGTTGATACTATGACAAAACAAGTAGATGAAATTGCTGAAATTGGAAAAACAATTACAGATAAGAAAAAAGTCTATTTTGAAATTGCAGCAGCTCCAAATGCTTATAGTTTTGGAACAAATACATTTTTAAACGAAATGATTGAACTTATCGGTGCCGAAAATATACTTGCTGATCAAGAAGGATGGCTTTCTGTTGAAACAGAAAGTGTTGTTTCTAAAAATCCAGATGTTATTTTAACAAGTGTTAATTATTTAGATGATGCAGTGGGAGAAATTCTTTCAAGAAAAGGATGGGAAGCTGTAAATGCAATTAAGGATAAACAAGTGTATTACATTGATAATCGCGCATCATCTTTACCAAATGAAAACATTATCAAAGCATTAAAAGAAATGGCAGTTGCTATTTATCCAGATGTTTATGAAAAATAATAAGAATCAAATGAATATAATAAAAAATTCTACAAAGGCAATTCTTTTATTAGGAATTGCCTTTGTGACAATCTTGATAGGAATTGGAGTAGGAAGTGTAAGTATTCCACCACTCGATATTATACAGATTTTAAAAAGTTTCTTTTTTGGAAGTCCATTATCAGAAACAATTGAAGAAATCCATTATGGTATGGTAACAGGGATACGTTTTCCAAGAGTATTAATGGCATTTCTTACAGGAGCAGCCTTGTCTATGAGTGGTACTGTTATGCAATCCGTATTAAAAAATCCATTGGCATCTTCTTATGGATTAGGAGTTTCCTCAGGTGCTGGTCTTGGAGCGTCTATCGTTATGATTACTGGCATAGGTGCGAATTGGTTTGGCGCTTTATGTTTACCAGTTGTTGGAACGTTTTTTGGGTTGTTAGCTGTTACAATTGCTGTTGGGTTTTCGGCATGTATGGATCGCTCCCAATCTAACAATACCATTATTTTATCAGGTATGGTTGTATCGTTATTTTTAAATGCCATTATGAATATTATTGCAGCAGCATCTCCAGATAACACTAGGAAAATTTTATTATGGCAGTTAGGAACTTTCTCTGGTAAAGACTGGAAATCAATTTTCATATTAGCCGTTGTGCTTGTAATTTGTCTCATACTTTTTCAAAAACATAGTACAGAACTTGATATTATGACCTTTGGAGCAGAACAAGCACTTACTATGGGAGTGGATTTAAAAAAGGAAAAAAACTTTTTAATTCTGCTAACTGCATTTTTAACAGGAACCGCCGTATCTTTTTCAGGGATTATCGGTTTTGTTGACTTAATCGCACCTCATGTTGTAAGGAAATTTTTTGGCTCTTCTCACAAATGGGTACTTCCGATGAGTGCATTATTTGGTGGCTCTTTTATGATTATTTGTGATCTTGTAGGGCGGACCATTATTGCACCGAGTGAGATTTCAGTTGGTTCTATTACAGCACTAATTGGAGCTCCATTTTTTCTTTATGTTTATTTTATGTCACGAAGAAGGGGATAATAATGGAAGAAAGAAAACCAATTTTATCTGTAAAAGAAGTTTACGGTGGATATGAGAATATACAAATTTTACATGGAATTTCCTTTGATGTATTCCAAGGAGAAAAAATATGTATTCTTGGTCAAAATGGATGTGGAAAGACGACTCTTTTACGAGCTATTGCGAATATGATTCCTTTTCAAGGAGAAGTAGTAGCTTGTGGCTTATCTGTGAAAAAGGCAAAACGACTTGAAGTTGCTAAGACAATATCTTTAATGACGCAAATGCACTCTTTATACTTTTCCTATACAGTTTACGAAACAGTGATGATGGGAAGATATGCGTATCAAAAAGGAATCTTTTTTTCATCGAATGAAAAGGATAAAAAAATTGTAGAAGAAAGTTTAAAGCAGACGAAAGCCTGGGAATTAAGAGATAGATTGCTTACAGAATTGTCTGGTGGACAGTTACAAAGAGTTATGCTTGCTAGAGTGCTTGCTCAGTCACCAAATATCATTTTATTAGATGAGCCTACGAATCATTTGGATTTAAAGTATCAAATAGAATTAATGGAATATTTAAATGAGTGGGTTAAAAAAGGAGAGCGATGTGTCATTAGTGTATTGCATGACATGAATTTAGCAATTAATTTTTCTGATAAAATTTTTCTGATGCAAGAAGGAAGAGGCGTAAAATATACATCTGTTAAAGAGTTTCCACTTTCTATCTTAAATGAAGTATATGGAATTGATATTGGAGCTTATATGAAAACCTCTTTGAAAAAATGGGATACGTTAGAAAAGAATGGAGTAAAAATATGAACCAGTTATATAGAAGTCCTTATGAAGCATATCCATTTTTATGTGATACAAAGGATAATTTACAATGTGATTTTGAACTTTTAACAGATGAATTAGCAAGTCATACAGGATTACTGCGAGCCAAAGTAATGAGATATGCAAAGGAAAATCCAAATATCAATTTAGAGATATGCGAAGAACTAACTTGGGTTTGTGAAATTATCTATCATATAAATCCAACATTGCGTACACATTTAACAGTAACGAAAGCAGAGTGTGAACAATTAAAAGAAAAAATGGAACGATTACAAGAGAAAGCAAAAGATAGATGTAAAAAGTTTGTATTGCCAATGGGTAGTGAACTTGCCTGTGAAGCACATCTATTACGTGTAGAAGCTAAAAAATTAGTGAGATTAATTTATCATTATATAGAATACGGTAATGAAGTTCCTGATTTACTTTTAGATATTGCGAATCTTTTATCTGGTTACTTCTTTGCGTTATCCTTAGTACTCAATCTTTATGAAAATGTAGAAGAAGTTCCATTTATAAGTCGCAATTATACATAAATCTAGAAAAGCGAATGGGATTTTATAGGAATACAACTTTTATACTTGCATATTCCATATAATGGTGCTATAATAAAAAGCGATAAGATAAGACAAAGCAGAAAGGAGTGGACGAAAGTCCACTCTTCTTCTTTGCATAGGGAATTTTTATATGATAAGAAGAAAGAAGGGATTATAGTGGCAAGAAGAGCAGACATCGAACTTCGTACAGAACAGCTTGTACAGCCAATTGTAGATGAAAATCACTTTGAACTTGTAGATGTAGAATATGTGAAAGAAGGAGCAAACTGGTACTTACGTGTATATGCGGACAAAGAAGGCGGTATTAATATTGATGACTGCGTTCTTTTAAGTAGAGCTTTAGAAGCAAAATTAGATGAAGAAGATTTTATCGAAGATGCTTATATTTTAGAAGTGAGTTCACCAGGACTTGGAAGACCTCTTAAAAAAGATAAAGACTTTGAACGCAGTCTTGGAAAAGATATTGAAATTAAATTATATCGTCCAATTGAGAAGCAAAAAGAATGGGAAGGTACTCTTGTTTCTTATGATACAGAATCCATCACAGTTCGTTTAGAAGAAAAAGAAATGACAATTGCAAGAAATGATATTGCATTAGTTCGTTTAGCATTAGATTTTTAACGGTAGGAGGAATAGCCAAAATGAATGAAATCGTAGAAGCTTTAAAGCAGCTTGAAAAAGAAAAAGGAATTAGTCAGGAAGTAATTATGGAAGCGATTGAAAATTCGCTTGTAGCTGCGTGTAAACGTGATTTTGGAAAATCTGATAATATTAAAGTAAGCATGGATAGAGAAACAGCAGAAATTTCTGTATTTGCAGAAAAAACAGTTGTAGAAAATGTAGAAGATCCAGTGTTAGAAATTAGTCTTGAAAAAGCAAGAATGATCAGTGGACAATACCAGATTGGTGATGTTGTAAATGTAGAAATTACACCAAAAGATTTCGGTCGTATTGCAGCTCAGCACGCAAGAAGTGTTATTGTACAAAAGATCAAAGAAGAAGAAAGAAAAGTTGTATTTAACCATTTCTACTGCAAAGAAAAAGATATTGTAACAGGTGTTGTTCAACGTTATGTTGGTAATAATATTAGTATTAGCTTAGATGATAAAACAGATGCACTATTAACAGAAAATGAACAAGTGCCAGGTGAAGTATTTAGACCAACAGAGCGCATTAAGTTATATATTATTGAAGTAAAAGAAACAAATAAGGGACCAAAAATTTTAGTTTCTAGAACACATCCAGAACTTGTAAAACGTCTTTTTGAAAAAGAAGTAACAGAAGTACAAGATGGAACAGTAGAGATTAAGAGCATTGCAAGAGAAGCTGGTTCAAGAACAAAAATTGCAGTTTGGTCAAACGATGAAAATGTAGATCCAGTTGGAGCTTGTGTTGGTTTTAATGGAGCAAGAGTGAATGCGATTGTAAATGATTTAAAAGGTGAAAAAATTGATATTATTAATTGGGATGAAGATCCAGTTGTTTTAATTGAAAATGCCTTAAGTCCATCAAAAGTTGTATCTGTTGAAGTGAATGAAGAAGAAAAAAGTGCAAGAGTTATCGTGCCAGATTATCAATTATCATTAGCGATTGGTAAAGAAGGGCAAAATGCAAGACTTGCAGCAAGACTTACAGGTTATAAAATCGATATTAAGAGCGAATCTCAAGCAAAAGCGATGGGAGAAACTGTTTCTATTGAAGAAGAGCCAGAAGAAATCTTTTCTGAAACAGATGGAGAAGAAATCGAATAGTTTCTTTGTTAGACAGAAAGGGAAGGTGATAAAATGGCAAAAAAATTACCAATGCGTCAATGTGTCGGTTGTAACGAAATGAAGCCGAAGAAGGAATTACTTCGGGTCATTAAAACACAAGAAGGAGAAATTTCTCTTGATGCCACTGGCAAAAAAAATGGAAGAGGCGCCTATATCTGTAAAGCAAGTGACTGTTTAAAAAAAGCGATAAAAACTAAGGGGCTTGAGCGTTCTTTGAAGGTTCAAATACCAGAAGAAGTTTACGAAAAACTTACAAAGGAGTTGGAAGATCTTGAATAAGCAGAAAGTATACTCCTTATTAGGGTTGGCTACGAAAGCCGGAAGAGTAAAAAGTGGTGAATTTTCTGTAGAAAAAAGTGTAAAATCGTATCAAGGATGTCTAGTTATTGTAGCAGAGGATGCTTCTGACAATACAAAGAAAATGTTCCGTAATATGTGTACATTTTATGAAGTTCCAATTTACTTTTTTGGTACGAAGGATGAGCTTGGTCATGCGATGGGAAAAGAAAGAAGAGCATCCCTTGTATTGCTTGATGAAGGATTTGCCAATTCAATTAGGAAGCAATTAGATATGAGAGAGAACGGAGGTAGTGTGGATGTCAATTAGAGTACGAGATTTAGCGAAAGAATTATCAAAAACAAATAAAGAAATTCTTGATGTATTAGCTACAAAGGGAATTGAAGGAAAAACACAGGCGAGCAATTTAGAGGATGCACAAATAC
>JADIML010000099.1 GCA_017694765.1 Candidatus Scybalomonas excrementavium | reverse complement strand
TCTATATGTAATATGTGAATTATAGCACCTTTATTTGAAAACTACAATACACAATCTTGCTTTTACCTATGATCCTATCTTTCAGTAGTTTTGTATTATAAATATTATAGAAGGACTGTTTAAAATTTTTTTAATTTTTCTATTGACATTTTTCTTTTTTTATATTACAATGAACAAGCAATCAAGTTGTTATGGGATCTTAGCTCAGCTGGGAGAGCATCTGCCTTACAAGCAGAGGGTCACAGGTTCAAGTCCTGTAGGTCCCATTGTTATCATTAAGATAATATGGCGGAATAGCTCAGTTGGCTAGAGCATACGGTTCATACCCGTAGTGTCGAGAGTTCGAATCTCCCTTCCGCTATTTTTTATATCCTTTTATCAAAATAGTTCTATTTTTCCTAAGAAACTTCTACAGGCATTTAAATGCGAGAGGTTTCTTTTTTTTTCGTTTTATGATATTCTAAGAAAGTCATAATAAAAGGAGTAGGAGATACAAATAGATAGTTTTCATATAGAAAAATAATAATCATGATAATAAGGAAGGAGAGTCGGAAATTATTCACATCCGACAAGAGTGAAAATGCGAGTAGGAATGGGATATGATGTTCATAAATTAGTAGAAAATAGAGATTTAATTTTGGGAGGCGTTAAGATTCCCTATGAAAAAGGGTTATTGGGACATTCGGATGCCGATGTTGTAACCCATGCAATTATGGATGCTTTATTAGGAGCTTGTGCTCTTGGGGATATTGGAACACATTTTCCAGATCATGATCCAAAATATAAAGGGGCAAATAGTATTACATTATTAGAACATGTAGGAAAATTATTAGAGGAACAACTATACTTTATTGAGAATATTGATGCTACCATTATTGCCCAACGTCCAAAGATAGCGCCTTATAAGGAAGAAATGCGAGAAAACATTGCAAAAGCCTTAAAACTTCCTATGAATCGAGTGAATATAAAAGCGACTACGGAAGAAGGGCTTGGCTTTACAGGAGAAGGGCTAGGAATTAGCGCACAAGCTATTTGTATGGTTACAACCATTGATCAGTATCGATATGATGAGCCTATTTTAGCAGACCAAGAAACAATAAGAGGCTGTAGTAGTTGTAGTGGTTGTTGTAAAAGATAAGGAATGAAAAATATGAGTGAGAAACAACAAATAGATAGAAAACAATCGTTGATAGGACAATGGGACGATCAAAAAGAGTGGAAAAATGAAATTTATTCTATGTGGCAAGAAGTTTTTCAAGATCCGGAAGCATTTGCCCAGTATTATTATAGCACCATGTATGAAAAAAATCGTGTCTATACGATATGGGGAAATGAGCAAGAAAAGTCATTGTTGGAAACAAAACAAGAAGTGACAGGACAACAACAAGGAATAGAACAAAAGCTATGTGGAATGATTCATTTAAATCCATATGAGATGAAAGTACAAGATGAAACGATGGAAATTGATTACATTGTTGGGGTAGCAGTGGATGAAACCATGCGTAGACGTGGTATTATGCGTTCTATGTTAAAGACTACGATGGAAGAAATGCGCAAGAAAAAAATGCCATTTACATTTTTAATGCCAGCAAAGGAGGCGTATTATACGCCTTTTGATTTTCGATTCGTATATGAACGAGCTATATGGAATATCCAGATCGATTCCCTACTTCCTATTACAGTAGAAGGTGAAGTAGTAGAGGTTCTTCCTTGTACAGAAGAACAAGAAATGGCACTGATTGAGTTTTGTCATGAGTTTTGGCAACAATTTATGATTGCACCAGTCCGAACGAAAGAATATTGGAAGCAGATGAAAGAAGAATTACTTGCGGAGCAAGGAGAAATTTTATTGATTAAAAAGCAAGGAATGCTTTGTGGTTATATGACTTATGTGTTGGAAGAACAACAAATGGTGATTCGCGAAATTGTAACGAAAGAATCAATAGAAGCAATCATTCAAACATTTGCTACAAAAAAGCAAGTATCTCAATTAAAAGTGTATACAGATTGGTTTCATGATATCGAACAGTTAAAGAAGAGAATCGGAAATGACTGTAAGCAAGAGATGAAACGAGTACCAATGATTATGTTTCGTATTTTGGATATAGAAGCCATGCTTACAAAAGTAAGAAGTACAAAAGAATGCAGTATGACATTTTCGTTAATCGATGAATTTCTACCAGATAATACGGGTGTTTATCGTTGGACAGTTGGGACAACAAATGCTATACTAGAAAAAGTCAGTCAAGAAGAGGTAGATACTGTATTAACAATTGCAGAGCTTACAGAATATCTTTTTGCATACAAAAAAAATGAGATTTTCCATAATCAAAAGGAAAATTTATTTTTTGAGCATATAATACCATTATCTAAAATTTATATTAGTGAAATTGTGTAGTGGTTTTGATTAGAAGAAAATTGATTTGGATAGACTTATTTTTTTAGAATAAGTTTGTCTTTTGATAGGAGGTTTTATTGTGAAGATTTATAACACATTAACACAGAAAAAAGAAGAATTTATTCCAATTCATGAAGGAAAAGTTGGAATGTACGTATGTGGTCCAACGGTATATAACTATATTCATATTGGAAATGCCCGTCCAATGAT
>JADIML010000098.1 GCA_017694765.1 Candidatus Scybalomonas excrementavium | reverse complement strand
TCAACATGTGCCGTCATCGGGAACATATCCACACAACACGCTTTTTCCACCTTATATCCTCGTTCTTGCAACACTTCCAAGTCTTTTACTAGACTTGTTGGTTTACAGCTAATATATACCATGCAATCTACCGAATAATCTATAATTTTTTGAATCGCTTTTGGATGGATTCCTTCTCTTGGTGGGTCTAGGACGATAAAATCTGGTTTTTCTTCGATGTCATCGATTACTTTTAACACATCGCCTGCTATGAATTCACAGTTTGTTAAATTGTTTAGCCTTGCATTGATTTTTGCGGCTTCTACAGCTTCTTCTATAATTTCAACACCGACTACTTTTTTGGCTACTGGTGCCAGCATTTGTGCGATTGTTCCAGTTCCACTATATAAGTCAAAGATCACTTTATCTTTTGTTTCTCCTACATAGGAACGAGCTTTTTCATAAAGCACTTCTGCTCCTAATGAGTTTGTTTGGAAGAAGGAGAATGGACTGATTTTAAATTGTAAGCCAAGTATGTGTTCATAAAAGTAGTCTTGTCCATACAATAATTTCGTTTCATCACTTTTTACAACGTCACCAACTCCATCGTTTAATGTATGAAGAATTCCTACAATTTTTCCTTCTAATGGGAGTGCTAATAGGGCTTCTACATATCCATTGACATCGATTTCTTCTTGTGTTGTTGTTACAAGGTTAATGAGTAGATCGCCTGTTGTAATAGAGCGTCTTACAACTAAATGTCTAAGACTTCCTTTGTGATTCATTTTATGGTAGTAATGATTTCCTTTTTCTGTAAAATAAGCAAGTGTTTCTTTTAAAATACTGCGATAGTCTTCTGATACAATCTGGCACTCCATAACATTTACAAGATCGAACATGCTGTTTTTCTTGTGCATACCAAGAGCTAATGGTCCATCTTTATATTCATCACCAAAGGAAAACTCCATTTTATTACGATATTCCCACTCAAGTGGACTTCCTAAAATACCCTCCCACTCATATGGTGTTTGGATCACGCCATCCAATAGATCTTTTACATGTCCTGCTTTCACTTTAAGCTGATTTTCATAGCTCATCGTTTGGTAAGAACATCCACCACAAGCACCAAAGTGTGGACATTTTGGCTCTGTATCTTCTAGAGAAGATTTTTCTATGACTTCTAGTAATCTTCCTTGTGCTTTTCCCTTTCTTAGTTTTGTAATTGCAAACTTTACTTTTTGTCCTTCAATAACGCCTTTAATGGCAAATCTTCTATCTTCAACTTCTGTTGTTCCTTTATTTGGAAATTCTGTTTTTGTAATAATTCCTTCTAAAATTTCACCTTTTTTCAACCTGTATTCTCCTTATTTCTTTCTATCTCAATTATTATTCCTATTATAAATACAACTTTGATATTATATAGAAATATAACTATCTTTTTCCATAACAAAATACTTATAATACGCTACTTATTTTCTAAAAAACTAAAAAAACTCCAATAACCTCTCAAAAGAACCCTCTATAACTTCCACCTTCATAAATTCCATGAAAGTAATGAGCTTCTCCTTGTTTATCGATTTCCATAATCAAATAGGTTTGTTTTCTTTCTCTTTGTCTTGGATAAGAAATACTTCCCGGATTTAACACAGTAAGATCATCTTCTATTTGTAAATACGGTCTATGAGTATGTCCAAACATAGCCACTTGGATATTATGTTGTCGGCAGTATGTTTCTAAGTCTTCCGTACCAAAGTTCACATAAAACTGATGTCCATGAGTCACGAAAATTCGATATCCTTCCACTTCTACAATTTCTCTATCTGGTAAATCGGAATAAAAATCATTATTTCCTGCGACTAGAATCACTGGTTTATCCGTTAAGGCTTTGATATAGTCTTCTCCTCCTTCTACATCACCACAATGGATGACCATATCGAAGTCTTTTACTTGTTCCATAACACCTTTTACATTTTCATCTCTTCCGTGAGAATCACTTATTACTAATATCTTCAAAAATTCCTCTCCTTATCTAAGCCTTTTTGCCATTTCTCTTAGAGCTTTCCCACGATGGCTAATAGCATTTTTCGCTTCATCATCTAATTGTGCTGTTGTGCATCCTCTCTCTGGAAGATAGAAAATAGGATCATATCCAAAGCCATTTTCTCCTTGTTCTTCATATCCAATGATTCCTTCTATCGTTCCTTTTGTTGTACAAGTCGTTCCATCTGCAAAGTATCCAGCGATGACACAGACAAAACGTGCCGTTCTATTCTCTTCTTTTACACCTTCTAATTTCTCAATAATCGCATTGTTTTTAATATGGTAAGAAGTATCTTCTCCCATAAATCTTGCGGAGTAAACACCGGGTGCTTTGTCTAAATAATCCACTTCTAATCCTGAGTCATCTGCTAATACTACATCCACATTGTTACAATGTTCAAAAACTGCCTTTGCTTTCATAAGAGCATTTTCTTCAAAGGTTTTTCCATTTTCTTCCACATCTACTTCTACGCCTGCTTCTTTCATTGATAAAATTTCATAGTCGCAATCTTTTAAAATCATGCGAACTTCTTTCATTTTTCCTTCGTTTCCTGTTGCAAATACTAATCGCTTCATTGGTATCCTTTCCATTCTTTCTGACTATTCTTGTTTCTGGTTACTTGTAAATGCCTTTAGACATACATTGCTCATTTGCTTTTTCTCTGTTCTTGTCCAATCAATACCATGTAGACTAATATATCCTTCTCCATCACCAACTGTAAATGTAGAAGTTCTGATATCTCGTTTATATTCAATGGCTACTGGCTGTTTAGAACCAGGCGTATGAATTTTCACAATAACGGCATATTTTTGTCCTTTTTTTAGTGGAATTTCTTCATCAAGGGAGACGGTATAATAGCCTGCTTGCTCAAAACTTCCTTCTGCTACTTTTTTCCGTTCTTGTAAGGAATCTTCTGTATGGAATTTTTCCACCTCATATACTTCATAAGTTGTATTTGGCATAGTTGCATAGAAAGAAACTGCTTTTAGCGTTTCTTCCCCTTTTGCTGTATATACGTTAGCAAACCAAGCATCTTCTTTTCCATAGCCCATCTGTCCAACCCAACCAAGTTCATCAGTTTCATAAATGTTGTCATAATTTTTAGTATCTTCTATTTTTGTATAAACGATATTATTCGTTCCAACGACAGAATCATAATAGGA
>JADIML010000006.1 GCA_017694765.1 Candidatus Scybalomonas excrementavium | reverse complement strand
CCTTAAAGGAGTATGGAGATAATCTAGTCGGTAGAATTGAAGAATTGGAACAAAATATTTATGGCTATGCAGGAAGAACCTTTAATATTAATTCTCCAAAGCAACTTGGTGTTGTTCTATTCGAAGAAATGAAGTTACCGGGGGCAAAGAAAACGAAAACTGGATATTCAACAAGTGTAGACGTATTAGAATCCATTCGTTTGGAAAGTCCAATTATTGATGATATTTTAGAATATCGACATTTGGCAAAATTAAAATCCACATATGCCGATGGACTTGCAAATTATATTCAAGAAGATGGGCGTATTCATGGAATTTTTAATCAAACAGTAACAGCAACAGGAAGAATTAGCAGTACAGAACCGAATTTGCAAAATATTCCAATTCGTCTGCCGCTTGGACGAGCAATCCGAAAAGTATTTATTCCACAGGAAGGGTTTACCTTTGTAGATGCGGATTATTCTCAAATTGAGCTTCGTATTTTAGCACATATTTCAGAAGATAAAACGTTAATTCAGGCATATCAAAATCACCAAGATATTCATGCTACAACAGCAGCAGAAGTGTTCCATGTGCCGATTGATGAAGTGACACAAGATCAAAGAAGAGAGGCAAAAGCCGTTAATTTTGGAATTGTCTATGGTCTTAGTGCCTTTGGTCTTAGTCAGGACTTAAAGATTACAAGAAAACAAGCAACCGAATATATCGATCGTTATTTTAAAACCTATCCACAAGTAAAACAATTTTTAGATCATATTGTAGAAGAAGCCAAAGACAAAGGGATGGTTCGTACGATTTTCAACCGAATTCGTCCGATACCAGAATTAACTTCTAGTAACCGTATGCAACGAAATTTTGGAGAGAGAGTAGCTATGAACTCTCCAATTCAAGGATCGGCTGCGGATATTATGAAAATTGCTACAATTCATGTCAATATGAGAATGAAAAAAGAGCAGTTAAAATCTCGTTTAATTTTACAGATCCACGATGAACTTTTAATTGAAGCAAGTCTTGATGAAGTGGATCGCGTGAAACAAATTTTGGAAGAAGAAATGGCTGGTGCTGCAAACTTGCTTGTTCCATTAGAAATTGGAATTAGTGAGGGAGAAAACTGGTTTGAAGCCAAATAAAGAAGGTGGAACAATGAAAGTCATTGGAATTACAGGTGGGATAGGCTGTGGAAAGAGCTTTGTCATGGAGCAATTAAAAGAACGCCATCATGTTGCGATTATTTTAACCGATCTTGTGGCTCATGAATTAATGGAGCCAGGCAAAAAAAGTTATGAACAGATCGTTGCTCATTTTGGTAGTCAGATCTTAGATGAACAAGGAATCATTGATAGAAAGGCACTTGGCTCCATTGTATTTCAAGAACCAAAGCAATTACAAATTTTAAATCAAATTACACATCCAAATGTAAAAGCAGAAGTGATTCAAAGAATTAATCGGATCAAAGAAGAGGGAGTTGCTTCTATGATAGCAGTAGAAGCAGCCCTTTTAATCGAAGATCATTATGATCAAATTTGTGAAGAACTTTGGTTTGTCGATGCAAAAGATGAAGTGAGAATCGAACGTCTTATGCAAAAAAGAGGATATACACGAGAAAAGTGTTTATCCATTATGGAAAAGCAACTAAGTCGGGAGCAATTTTTGAAGCATTGTAAGCGAGTGATTTATAACGATACGACAAAAGAGGATGTCATTCGACAAATTGATAAAATTATGAAAGAAGTTTTATGAGTCATATAAGATTTATTTATAAAACAGACTTATGAAAAGTAGCAAATAGCGACGAATAAAAGTTGATAGTTTAGATAAATTCAAGTAGGAAAGAGAAGACGATGAGATTAACAAGTTTTGCCAGTGGGAGCAGTGGAAACTGTGTTTTTGCTGGATCTGAACAAACCCACATTTTAATTGATGCAGGAATTAGTGCAAAAAAAATTGAAAATTGTTTAAAGGAACTAGAGCTAACAGGAAAAGATTTAGATGGCGTTTTTGTAACCCATGAACATGTGGATCATATCGCAGGCATTGGTGTTATGGCTAGGCGCTATCAAGTTCCTATTTATGCTACAAAGGGAACGAAAGAAGCTATTTTAAATAGTAAAAGTGTTGGAAAGATTGAAGAAGAACTGATACATATTGTAGAGCCAGAACAAGATATTGTAGTTGGTGATCTAACGATTAATGCCACATCAATTTGGCATGATGCAAAAGATCCTGTTTGTTATACGATACAAAAAGGAGGAGAAAAGATAGCAGTTGCTACGGATTTAGGTGATTATAATGAACATGTAGTGGAGAAATTAAAAGACTCCAATGTTTTATATATCGAAGCCAATCATGATGTTAAGATGTTAGAAGTAGGGCCATATCCATATTATTTAAAACAAAGAATTTTAGGAAGACATGGGCATTTATCCAATGAACGTTCTGGACAATTATTAGTACAACTTTGGAATGACCGTTTGGAACATGTATATCTTGGACATTTAAGTAAAGATAATAACTTTGAAGCATTGGCCTATGAAACAGTAAAGCTAGAAGTAGCAAATAGCTTTATTGGAAAACAAGTAGAAGAAGTTCCAATCGAAGTAGCCAAAAGAGATACGTTATCGAAGGTGATTTATGTAAATCAAAATAAATAAAATATAAGAAAGAAAAAATTAAGGAGGAAATGGACATGAATAAAACAGTTGTTACAGTAGTAGGAAAGGATCGAGTAGGTATTATTGCTAAAATTTGTACTTACATGGCAGAAAATCAAATTAACATTTTAGATATCTCTCAAACAATTGTATCTGGATATTTTAATATGATGATGATTACAGAATCAGATTATACAGTGAAAGATGTTTCTACGATGGCACAAGAATTAGAGAAAATTGGAAATGAAATTGGAGTTCGTGTGAATATTCAAAATGCTGAAATTTTTGAAAAAATGCATAGAATCTAAAGGGAGGTTTTGAAGTAATGATTAATATGAATGAGGTTTTTGAAACCAACCAAATGATCCAAGAAATGAACTTAGATGTTCGTACAATTACAATGGGTATTAGTCTTTTAGACTGTACAGGAAGCACCGTACAAGAAGTAGGAGATAAAATTTACGATAAAATTACAACAAAAGCAAAAGATCTTGTAAAGACAGGAGAAGATATTGAACGAGAGTTTGGTGTGCCGATTGTCAATAAGAGAATTTCTGTTACACCGATTGCCTTAGTTGGAGGTGGTGTATGTAAGACAGAAGATGATTTTGTAGAATTAGCAAAAGTTCTTGATCAAGCAGCAAAGAAAGTTGGAGTCAATTTCATTGGTGGTTATTCAGCTCTTGTATCAAAAGGAATGACAAAAGCAGATGAACTGTTAATTCGTTCTTTACCAAAAGCTCTTGCAACGACAGAGATTGTTTGTTCTTCTGTCAATGTAGGTTCTACCAAAACAGGTATCAATATGGATGCTATTAAATTAATCGGTGAAAAAATTGTAGAAACAGCCAATGCAACAAAAGAAAAAGACTCTTTTGGAAATGCGAAGTTTGTTGTCTTTTGTAATGCACCAGATGATAATCCATTTATGGCAGGTGCCTTTCATGGGGTAACGGAAGAAGATGTTGTTATTCATGTAGGAGTCAGTGGTCCAGGTGTTGTAAAGAAAGCCATTGAAAAGGCTCGTGGAAAAGACTTTGAAGTTCTTTGTGAAACAATTAAAAAGACAGCATTTAAAATTACAAGAGTTGGACAACTTGTGGCAAAAGAGGCTGCAAAACGTTTAGGAGTGCCATTTGGTATTATTGATTTATCTCTTGCTCCAACACCTGCTATAGGTGATAGCGTTGGTGAAATTTTAGAAGAAATCGGATTAGAATATACAGGAGCACCAGGGACAACAGCAGCACTTGCTATGTTGAATGATCAAGTCAAAAAAGGTGGTGTTATGGCTTCTTCTTATGTCGGTGGATTAAGTGGAGCCTTTATTCCTGTCAGTGAAGATCAACGTATGATCGATGCTGTAGCAGCAGGTGCTCTTACAATAGAGAAATTAGAAGCAATGACTTGTGTTTGTTCCGTAGGACTTGACATGATTGCAATTCCGGGAGATACAAAAGCAACTACCATTTCTGGTATGATTGCAGATGAAATGGCACTTGGTATGATTAATCAAAAGACAACTGCTGTTCGTATTATTCCAGTTATTGGAAAAGGTGTTGGTGAAATTGCAGAATTTGGCGGGCTTTTAGGATATGCACCAATTATGCCAGTCAACCAATTTAGTTGTGATGCTTTCATCAATCGCGGTGGAAGAATCCCTGCTCCAATTCATAGCTTTAAAAACTAAAGATTAAGAAAGAAAAAAGTAGCTATATGTCAATAGTTAGAGTGGATTGTTTTTACAATCTGCTTTTTGAACTACCCCCCAATTGTTAGAATAAAAATTTAACGATTGGGGGGCAGTTTATTTCACTATAAATTATGCACTCTTTGGATACTGCTCATTTATAGTATTGTAATATATCATTCAAATAGAAATGTTGTTCTTTTGCTGTTCCAAAGATTCTTTCTATCGTTTCTTTTCGTAATGCATAGATTTCTTTATTCCCAAGTGTATGACGAATACAGAGTGCTTGTTTTTTCGCTATTCGTTTTCTCGTTTTTTTACGATTCGCACAAGCTTCTACATGGATGGCATCCACAAAAATCTGCTCGGTATTCACGAGATGGAATTTCATACACTCTTCTAAAATCTTAGAAAAAATCTGTTCAAAAAGATCTGTATCTTTAAAACTCCAATCAATCACCTTATCGATTTGTCGTAACATATGATTTTGTGGAACCATGTCATCCATACAAAATATTTATATTTTTAGAAAAAAATATTTAAAAATGAATTTTCTGAAAATAATAATTTATATAAATACTTGAAAAAAAATAAAATTGTTTTAAAATTATATCAGATTATAATGCGAGAAACAAAAAAATATATTGGAGCTATAGATATGAAATTAAAAAAAGTCACACTATAATTATTTTATTGAAAATGAAGGGGAATTTATCGGTTTTAACACCAGAACATTAGCTATGACGGTAATGAATTCTGAAGAAATGAAAAAATTTAAAGATATACAAGATGGAAAAGAAAAAAGTGAAGAATTTGAGCAAGAGTTATATGAGTTAGGATTTTTAGTCGACCATAATAGTAATGAAAAGGAAATTTTAAAATATAGATTTAATAAAGGACGATTTGGTTTAGTGATATAGGAGATGAAATGTTATCCATAGGGAATGTATCTGAAAAAACAAAAAAATTCACATATCTATTATAAATATATGA
>JADIML010000097.1 GCA_017694765.1 Candidatus Scybalomonas excrementavium | reverse complement strand
AGATAAAAAACTATTTTTAGTCAGTATATCAAAAAAAAAGGATAAAAATCAAGTTAATTATGACATTATGACAATAAATATAGGAATAATAAGAAATTTACAGTCACATAAGCCTCTAAAAGTGTAAGTATTTTATGTGGAATATTGATGGTATTCATATAGAGAAGGGATGATTATAATCAATATAAATACTCTTAGTATTAGAAAGAAACTATTCGAAAGTAAAAAGTTTTGTTTTGAAGAATATGAATTGAATAAAAAGGAGAAGAAACACATGAAATTTGGAAATGGATGCTGGTTGCAAAAAGAGGGAATTGAATGTTTTCCACCACAAGAAGTTTATTTTGTGGACAAAACAGAAAAAGAAGTGAAAATCTGTGCGCCAACTCATCACATTATGCACAGAGGAGATACATTAGGAGGAATTAACTTAACAATAAAGGTGACAGTACCAAGAGAAGAAATGATTCGTGTACAAGTCAGTCATCATTTAGGAAAAAAGAAACAAGAACCACAGTTTGAATTGTACGTTGAAGAAGAAGTAACACCATTGATTATAGAAACAGAAGAAGAAATTCAAATTCAAACAGGACAATTAGTCTTAAAAATTGGCAAGAAAAATTGGTCTATGACGTATGAGAGAAATGGAGAAGTTTTAACAGAGAGTTCTGGAAGAGATTTGGCTTATATGAGAACTGACTGGACTGGATTTGCCTATGATCTTGATCCAACAGGAAAAGCATATATGCGCCAACAATTAGGGCTTGCAGTGAATGAACATATTTATGGACTTGGTGAGCGTTTTGGGGCTTTTGTAAAAAATGGGCAGTCTATTGACATTTGGAATGAAGATGGAGGAACGAGTACCGATCAATCTTATAAAAATATTCCATTTTATTTATCAGATAGAGGGTATGGTGTTTTTGTCAATCATCCAGAAAAAGTATCCTTTGAGGTGGCGACAGAACAGGTAGCGAAAGTAGAATTTTCGGTTCCGGGAGAAACACTTGATTATATTTTCATCAATGGACCTACTATGAAAGAAGTTTTAATGCGATATACAGATTTAACAGGAAAGCCAGCATTACCGGCACCTTGGACATATGGACTTTGGTTATCCACTTCTTTTACAACGAATTATGATGAAGAAACAGTTATGAGTTTTATCGATGGAATGAAAGAGCGAGGAATTGGACTTCGTGTGTTCCACTTTGATTGTTTTTGGATGAAAGAGTTTCATTGGTCTGACTTCCTTTGGGATCATCGTGTATTTCCAGATCCAGAAGGGATGTTAAGAAGAATCAAAGAAAAAGGTTTAAACATCTGTGTTTGGATCAATCCTTACATAGCGCAAGAATCTGCACTTTTTAAAGAAGGAATGGAGCAAGGATATTTTATAAAACGACCAGATGGTTCTGTATGGCAGTGGGATATGTGGCAGCCGGGAATGGCACTTGTTGATTTTACAAATCAAGAAGCATGCCAGTGGTTCCAGGATAAATTAGAAGTATTATTAGATATGGGTGTTGATTGTTTTAAAACAGATTTTGGTGAAAGAATCCCAGTAAATTGTGTTTATGCAGATGGCTCTGATCCTGAGAAAATGCATAATTATTATACATATTTATACAATCAAACGGTATTTGAATTATTAAAGAGAAAACGTGGTAAAGGAGAGGCTGTTTTATTTGCTCGTTCTGCTACCGTTGGAGGACAAAAATTTCCAGTGCATTGGGGAGGAGATTGTTGGTCTGACTATGTATCTATGGAAGAGAGTTTAAGAGGTGGTTTATCTCTTACGATGTCTGGATTTGGATATTGGAGCCATGATATTGGCGGATTTGAAAGTACTTCTACACCAGATGTCTATAAACGCTGGGCAGCGTTTGGTTTAATGTCTTCCCATTCAAGACTACATGGAAGTACATCGTATCGAGTGCCTTGGGCATATGATGAAGAAGCTGTTACGGTTGTTCGTTATTTTACACAAGTAAAGGCACAGCTCATGCCATATTTATATCGCAATGCCATTGAAACAGCTAAGACAGGTGTTCCGATGATGAGAAGTATGGTAATGGAATTTACCAATGACAGAAATTGTTCGTACTTAGATAAACAATATATGTTTGGAGATTCTTTACTTGTTGCACCAATTTTTAATGATAAGAGTAAAGCTATTTATTATTTGCCAGAAGGAGTTTGGACACATTATTTGACAGGAGAAGTAAAAGAAGGTGGCAAATGGTATGAAGAAGACTGTGGATATTTAAGTATCCCTGTATTTGTAAGAGAAAATAGTTTACTTGCAGTTGGAAAAGAAGCGAATCGCCCTGATTATGATTATGCAAATGAAGTTATGATAAAAGCATATGTTTTACAAGAAGGGAAAGAAGTAACTACAACGGTTTATAATATGGATCAACAAGAAGATACAGTCGTTACGATGAAGAGAGAAAATGGAACGATATGTATTGATGTAAAAGCAACAAAACCATGTAAAATTGTACTAGTCAATCAATTAGTGACAGAAGTAGTAGGTAAAAAATTTGAAGTAGTTGTTAATGACACTGAGATTTCTTGTAATGGAAGTGAACACATTATTTGTACTTGCTAAATAAGATAGGGAAAAGGTTAGGAGAAATTGGAGGAAGAACGATGAGACAGCAAAGAGAAGAAATGATTGAGAGTCTAATAGGACAATTAACATTAGAAGAAAAAATAGATATGATTCATGGGGATGGATTATTTCGAACAAAGGGAGTAGAACGCCTGGGAATTCCTCCACTTACTTTCTCAGATGGTCCTATGGGAGTTCGAAATGAGTTTGAAAATGATCAGTGGAATCCTATTGGAAATACTGATGATTATGTAACATATCTGCCAAGCAATGGAGCATTAGCAGCTACATGGAATCCAACACTTTCTTATGAAACAGGTAAAGTATTAGGAAGAGAAGCAAGAGGGAGAGGAAAAGATGTAATCTTAGCTCCCGGAATCAATATTAAGAGAAGTCCGTTATGTGGACGAAATTTTGAATATATAAGTGAAGATCCTCATCTAATTGGAGAGATGGCAGTTCCTTTTATTCAAGGAATTCAAGAAGAAGATACGGCTGCTTGTGTGAAACATTTTGCTCTAAACAATCAAGAGACAGAACGTCTTTGGGTGGATGTAAAAGTAAGTGAGCGAGCATTAAGAGAAATCTATTTAAAAGCCTTTAAGCGATGTGTGGAAGAAGGAGATTCTTATTCGTTAATGGGAGCATATAACCGATATTTGGGAGAGCATTGCTGTGAAAGTAAGGAGCTTTTAAATCATATTTTAAGAGAAGAATGGCAATATGATGGAATGATTGTATCCGATTGGGGAGCCGTTCACCATACAAAAGAAGCAGCAGAAAGTGCCTTAGATATTGAAATGTCAGTTACGAATAACTTTGATGAATATTGCATGGCAAATCCTCTAAAAGAAGCCATTGAACGAGGAGAACTTTCAGAAGAACTTGTTGATGAAAAAGTGAGAAACATTCTCCACTTAATGGGACGCTTACATATGATCGATGGAAAAGAGAGAAAAGCTGGAACATATAATACATTGGAACATCATCAAAAGGCATTAGAAGTAGCAAGGGAATCTGTTGTCTTATTAAAAAATCAAGAAGGACAATTACCTCTTTCTAGACAGGATGTAAAAAAGGTTTTAGTGATTGGAGATAATGCCAATCGCGTACATTCTAATGGAGGAGGAAGTGCAGAAATTAAAGCACTTTATGAAGTATCTCCTCTTCTTGGAATTAAAAAAATACTTGGAGGAAATGCTGAAGTTACCTATGTACAAGGATATTTTGCAGATGATATCGATCAAGAAGAACAAGAGCAAAATTGGCAAGCAGATAGTTTAGAAAATGGTGGAGGATCTACTAGAACGATAGCAGATCCAACAAAAGCCCTAGTAGAAAAAAGAGAACGATTAAGGGTAGAAGCCGTAGAGAAAGCAAAAGAGTTTGATACGATTATTTTTGTTGGTGGACAAAATCATGCCCAAGATTCAGAAGGTCATGAGAGACCAGATATGAAGCTACCATATGATCAAGATAAGCTCATTGAAGAATTATTAGAAGTGAATGAAAATATGATTGTTGTTATAGTGTCAGGTTCGCCAGTAGAAATGCCATGGATTCATCGAGTAAAAACTCTTGTCTGGTCATGGTATGCAGGAATGGAAGGTGGAACAGCTACAGCAGAAGTTTTATTTGGATTGGTAAATCCATCTGGAAGATTGCCGGAAAGTTTTCCAATTACACATATGGACTGTTCGGCTCATTGCATTGGAGAATTTCCAGGTGGAAAAACAGTTTCTTATAAGGAAGGAATTTTTGTTGGCTATCGGTATTATGATACAGAACAAATTCCAATTCTCTTTCCATTTGGCTACGGATTATCATATACAGAATTCTCTTATGATAAGGTAGAGATAAAACAAGAAGGAGAAGAGATAGGAGTTTTCGTTACAGTTACAAATTATGGAAAAATAGCAGGAAAAGAAACCGTTCAATGTTATGTTGGAAAAAACGATTCGAAAGTAGAAAGACCACGAAAAGAACTAAAAGCATTTGCAAAAATAGAATTACAAGGAGGAGAAACAAAAACGATAAGACTTTCAATCAAAAAAGAAGAATTAGCCTATTATGATGAAATAGAAAAAAGTTTTCTCGTAGAAGCAGGACAATATCAGCTCTATGTTGGAAAATCCGTGGCAGATATTTGTTTGGAAGAAAGTTTTATGATACAATAAAATACAATGAATTGGAAGAAAGGAACGATTTCAGAAAGGAGATGGTTCCTTTTTCGCTCATGTTTTGATTGTAAAATTTTCTATAAAGAACACATTATGAAAGTGTGGGAGTTTTATGAAAGGCAATGAAATATGGAAATTATTTTCAGACAAAAAAGTATATGTAGTTACCATTTCATGAAGTAGGTGAATTACATACATATAAAGAAGGAGAAGGAGATAGAACTCCTACATACTGGAGAAATGTTCACGAAAATTTTTTACCGAGTGTTTTATGGAAATAGGTCTCAAGTGTCATACAGATACACAAGTAGTTTGTGAGGAGTTTGAAGTTGTATATCATATATAAATCATAGTTTTCTTAACATAGATAGAGCTCTTAGGGGAAAGAATGATATTAAACTAGAAGAAAACAGTAATTACTGATATGTAATAGCCATAAGGAGAAGAAAATACAAGGTATTTAAGGATTCTAAGAATCTCTTAACATAGATAGGGATTTGTAGTAAAATATAAACAAAGGGGGGATTTTATGAAAGAAAAAGATACACAACAATTATC
>JADIML010000096.1 GCA_017694765.1 Candidatus Scybalomonas excrementavium | reverse complement strand
CCATTTGTATAAATCGTATGGGATTCATTCCATTTTCCTACTGTTTTCTCTGCCTCTTCTCCATTTTTCCAAAATAATAGGAAAAAGATACATACTACTATTACTGAAAGTCCTATTTTCCAAATTTTATTTTTCATTCTGAGTTTGTCCTTTCTTATTTTCCTTATGATAAAAGCCTAGTAATCCTACTAGGCTTACTATCCATTATCCGCATTTTTAGTGTTTCGTATATACAAAGTAATCCAAAAAATCAATGGATTCTGTCAATTTAACGTTTACTCTATAACTCCATTTTTTCATAGTCTTTCTCCCGAATAAATGTCCCATTTCTTAATTCATCAAAAGCCTGATGTAATTCCTCTTGTGTATTCATAACGATTGGACCGCCCCAAGCTACTGGTTCATTAAGGGGTACACTGCTAATAAATAATACCTGCGCACCTTCTTCTAAACTTTGGATCACGACCTTATCTCCATTGGATAATTTTGCTGCTGTTTTTTCTTCGATAAGTGTATCCCCAACCTTAACTTTCCCAACTAATGTGAACAATAAAATAGAACGGTTTTCTTCCACATCGATTTCAATTTCACTGTTGCTATTAAGGTGAACATCATAATAATCCATTGGTAAATACTGACTTGAAAAACCAGATTTATTTTTATATGTTCCTGCCAACAGACGAAGAAATCCTCCGTCAAATGGAATCTCCTCAATGTCTTTCTTTTTGATACTGTGATACTGTGGAGCTACCATTTTATCTTTTGCTGGAAGATTGAGCCAAAGCTGTACTCCAAGTAATCGCTCGGAAGCTGGAAGCAACTCTTCATGTAAAATCCCTGAACCAGCCGTCATCCACTGTACTTCTCCATCTTCAATAGTATCAGAATGACCGATACTATCTCTATGCATCATTTTCCCAGAAGAAACATAACTAATTGTTTCAATCCCACGATGAGGATGCATTGGGAACCCAGCTGTATATTCATCTGGATTTTTACTATCAAAGGAATCTAACATAAGAATTGGATCATACTGTTCTATTGTTCCAGTTCCTAACACACGAACAAGATTTACTCCCGCTCCGTCTTTTGTCAAATATCCTTTTACCTTTTGAATCACTTTTCTTTCCATTTATATTCACTCTCCAAACTTTTTTAAAATTTTAAGCATTTGCTCTTTTTCCTCATCCGACCAGTTCGTCATTGAGTCAATAATCACCTTCTTGTTCTCTGGAAACACTTCTTCTACTAACTTTCTACCTTCCTCTGTGATATGAAGAAGACATTTCCGCTTATCCGTAACGTCTGGTAATCTTTCTAGTAGACCTCTCTTTTCTAAATTGCTTACAATCACTGGAATTGTACCACTCGTACTCAATATTTTTTTCTGAACCTGACCAACACTCAAGTCACCTTTATGGTAAAGGGCTTCAAGCACTGCAAACTGCCCTAAACTTAATCCATATTGGGTAAATATCCGAGATGATCGGCGGTCAATCTCATTACATACACGGTGCAGACCAATGAGAAGTTTTAATTCCATATGTTCCATCGCTTAGTCTCCTCTTCAATTTATCTCTAATTAGTTATAATTATACTCTAGTTAGAGATATTGTCAAGTTCAAAAGTTTTAAACATTAATAAATAAAGCCTAGCGATCAATTATCACTAGGCTTTTTCATTCTATGTTTTTAATATAAATGGCAACAAATAATCAATAATTAATAACACTCTGCCTGCTAATTCTCTTTTAAAAAAATAGGCTCAAACTGCATTCGTTTATAATGCTTTTTTAAAAGCAAATATGTTTCTTTATTTACGATATACCATGGTTCTAATTCCAATCCACTCATTTCTTCTGTTCGATTTAACATTGTAAGCTGTCTTAACGTGGATTCACTCATATAATAAGGTTTTGTTTTTTCCTTATCTCCATACCTTTTTTGTCCACAATGGCTACATTCATCTTCTACCGATATATCATTATCACTTGAAAAACCTGTTATAACATTTTTAGGAGTTAATTGGTAAAAAACAACCTTACCTTGTTTATTTTTTATCTCTGTAAAGTCTTCTTCATCCGCTCCATATTCTAATAATAGTTTTTTCACTTCCTCTGATACTCCATAACCAATTGGTAATCGAGCATATGATTTCTTTTCCACTTCCGATGTTAAAATAAGTTCTTGCCCTTGATATAAACAAGTATCAAATTCCCAACTGGCTTGTTTACAACAAGGTTTTATATAATCTGTACGCTCATCTTCAACATAGAAATATCCACCTTGTAGGAAATTTATTTTATATGATACAGCTCTTTCATAATCCTTCTTTTCATACTTTACTCGTATAAGCTCGCTCTCATAAACACTAATACCAGGAATATAAGTTCCAACCTCGGTATTTTCCATCCATTCCTCAAATTCTTGATCTGTCATTTCATATTTTTTTGCAATCTCATGAGCATACTTATATTCTGGCTTTGTTATCTCTATTTGATAGAAAATCATATACTCTATTTCTCGTTTCCTATAAGGTTCCATTCTTTTTATAAATTCCTCATATAGAACTTCTTCCTCTTTAGTAATAGGATCTAAACGTATCATCTGAAATGAAGCATAAATCTTCATACTCTCTTCTCCCATTTTGATTTAATTTTTATTTCATAATGTAAAATATCATGTATAAATTATTTTTATATGAAACTAAACAAGAAATCAATTTCTTTAAAAGTGAAAAAAGAACATTTTTCTTCTAAAATTAAAATGATACATTTTAAAAAATAAAATGTCCTTTTACATCATATTATTTCATTCTTTCAAATCTTCATAATTAATTTTTCTATCTCTATAATAATATTCCTTATCATGTTCATTAATTTCTCTCACTACCCTACAAGGATGTCCAAAAGCAACAACATTTGACGGAATATTCTTCGTTACAACACTACCAGCCCCTATCACCGTATTATCCCCAATTGTAACTCCTGGCATGACAATAACACCTGCACCAATCCAAACATTTTTCCCAATATGGATTGGAAGATTAAATTGTGCTGTTTTCTCACGTAGCTCTGGTAAAATTGGATGACCTGCTGTGGCTAAAATTACATTCGGTGCGATCATCGTATGATCTCCAACGTAAATATGTGTATCATCGACAAGAGTTAAATTAAAATTTACATACACATGATGACCAAAATGAACATGTCTACCTCCCCAATTCGAACGAAGAGGTGGCTCAATATAACAACCTTCTCCAATCTCTGCAAACATTTCCTTTAACAATGCTTCTCTCTTTTTCCCTTCCGTAGGTCTTGTCATATTAAACTCATAAAGAAGATCTAAGCATTTTTCTTGTTCTTTTAATAAACTTTCATCATCACTATAATAAATTTTTCCACTATGCATTTGTTCATAAACTGACATCATATTTCCTTCTCCTTTGGGTTTCGTTTTCTATGTTTCCTCTATCATATAACATTTTATTAACAAAATCTACATAAACGATCCACTTATATTTCTTCTTTCGTCATTTGTTTTTCATTTTTGTTTTCTGCTATAACAGTAGTTAGTTACTATATTGGTCAAGGATTAAAGAAAACTTTAATTATTGAACTTAAAACTTGGTAAATACTCATAATCTCTTGAAGTAAGAATCATTTTTTCCCATTGTGCAAACTTCTCAAAATTTGATAATTCTAATTCAGTTTTTAAAAATAACTGTGCCATTTCTATATGTGTCACACTACCAAATAGTAGATTTTCATTACAAAAAAAACACAGATCTTCTATTCCATTATCTTTATTTTTGAATAAAGTATCAAATTGATTTAAAATATTATCTAATGCACATAGATTAGAATGATATACCCCTATATTGAGTGGATTTTCAAAAGTTTTATACTGATACCAAGTATATGTTCGTATCATTTTTTCTAAATATTTTTCTAGTTCTTTATAAAATTTACTATACTTATTTATTTCATAGTCATGAAATGTTACTGAAAAATATGTTGAATTCTTTAAACAATATTCAAGAAAATGTTTAAAACTATCTCCGTGTATATCATCATTTACTAATGAATATATAATCATAATATCATTTTCTCCTTTCCTTTCATAGATATTAAGTATTTATAACACTGTATCTAATTCTAAAAATTTATATTTCATCCAAAATTCTCTATCACTTATTTCTAGTATATGTTTCTATTATATAATTTCTTATCATATGATAAAAACTGGTATTTTGAACAGAAAATTGATATAGATTCCTTGTATATAAATATATAATATTACATATATAGCTTATTTCATAATTTTTTGCTAATCATTATATTTTAATATAATAAAAATCCAGATAGGGGGGATTTTAGAAGCATTGTCATAACGATTCCATATTAGAATATAATTATACTTTATATTTACATGGAAAAGGAAGGTATCAAAATGAGAAAATTTTCAAAATTAATTCTGGGTGCTACACTTGCAATTGGTCTTATTTTTCAAGGAAGTATTCCTTGTCATGCTAGCAACCTATTTTCTGGTAGCTATGATGGATTTGATCTCAGTTACTATGAAGGGGATAGAATGGTTGCTTCCGATGGCTGGTCAAATGGTGGGATGTTTAACTGCGTATGGAAAAACTCAAATGTATCCTTTAATCAAGGCATTATGACTCTATCCATTCAAGGCGATCAAAAAGGGGGATACACTGGTGGAGAAGTAAAAACAAAAAATACGTATGGATATGGTATGTATAATGTTAGAATGAAACCAATTAAAAATAATGGCGTTGTTTCATCATTCTTCACTTATACAGGACCATCTTATGGCACTCGATGGGATGAAATCGATATTGAATTTCTTGGAAAGGATACAACAAAAGTTCAGTTTAACTATTATACAAATGGTGTTGGAAATCATGAATATTTATATGATCTAGGATTTGATGCTTCCAAAGAATTTCATCAATATGGTTTCATTTGGGCACCAGATCATATTACATGGTTTGTTGATAATCAACCAGTATATACAGCGTGGGATAACATTCCATCGACACCGGGATATATTATGACTAATGTTTGGCCAGGAATCAATGTCAATGAATGGTTAAATCCTTTTGACGGTAAAGTTCCTCTCTATGCACAATATGACTGGTTCTCCTACACCAAATTAGACTAAAATATTTTCTTATATAAATAAAGTGTGCAAGCTATCTATTTTCTAGCTTACACACTTTATTTTTCTCTCTATTTCTCTAAATTATTTCCATAAATAGTCTAACTTTCATTTCCTATTTTGGAAACTAAATGTAAGATTCTTCCTGCACATCCTCTAATGTCTTCTTCTCGTAACATTCCATTTTTATATGCTTTACGAATATTTTCATCATCTTGTGGATTTCCTGGCATAATAATATCATTTCCTGCTGCTACACATTTCCATGGAATACTTCCATCCTCTGGCACTGTTGTATTCCAATCTGACATAATGACCCCATCAAATCCCCATTCTTCTCTCGCAATTGTCGTACATAATTCTTTACTGTTAGCAGCATGTGTCCCATTAATCAGGTTATATGAAGACATGACTGCCACCGGATGGCTTTGTTTGATTGCAATTTCAAATCCTCTTAAATAAATTTCTCTTAAGGCTCTTTCTGAAATATGTGCATCAACGCCCATTCGATTATCTTCTTGGTTATTACAAGCAAAATGTTTGATTGTAACACCACATCCTTTTTTCTTTTGCACGCCTAGTGTAACAGCACTTGCTATAGCCCCTGATAAAAATGGATCTTCTGAATAATATTCAAAATTTCTGCCACATAATGGATTTCTTTGAATGTTCATGCCTGGTGCTAACCAAAGATTTACTTGGAACTCTTGCATTTCTTCTCCAATGGCTTCTCCAAACTGTTGCATAAGCTCTAAATTCCATGTTTGTGCCAATGCTGTTCCCACTGGAAATGCTGTGCAATATTGATAATAAATATCTGCATCACTATGATATTCCATTGGTTCTAAAAATCCGTTTTCCAAAGAACCAAATACACCAATTCCATATACAGAATCTGTTTTTCTATCTACTTCATAACTTTGACGTAATCGCAATCCTGCAGGTCCATCTGCCATGATTAAAGAAGAAACTCCATACTTTTCTTCTAATTCTTCTGTTGTTTCTCCAGCAGAACCCGGTACTCGTACCCCTGCAGAACCAAGTGTACTTGTTCCTTTTGTAATATTTCCATATAACAGTGGTATTAATTCTTCTATCGCTTTATCCTGTTCATATCGTTTTGTATATTCTCTTTTTTCTTCTTCCTTTGGCTCAAAAGTAAATTCTACGAAGGCTTCTGCTTCCCCCATTCTTGTTCTTTCTTGTACTACAAAGTCATGGATTGATAAATCTTTAAAGTCTACTGTTTTTGCAAAAGAAACTTCTTTTGTCTGTTCTAATAAAACTGATTTTGACACAATAAGATTTGCTGCATGTTTTAAAGAATCCGAACTATTTCCAATCCATATTCCATAAGTGCCATTTTCTATCAGCCATGCGTGTTGCTCTTGTGAAAAACTTGCGAATTGCTTTTGTTCTACTGTAATCGTTATCGTTTGCTTTTCTTCTGGCTGTAACAGCGTTGTTTTTGCAAAACCTATTAATCTATGGGATTCCTTTTCCATTCCACATTTTGGTAAACTAGCATAGATTTGTACAACTTCTTTTCCTGCATATGAATTTCCTGTATTTTTTACTTCAACTTCAATCTCTACCTTTGTTCCTTTTACTTCTAACTTCAGAAATTCCATAGAAAATGTTGTATATGACAATCCATATCCAAATGGAAATAGTGGTTTCACTCCAAAGCTATCAAAATATCGATATCCTACATAAATACCCTCTTTATACTCTTCTACTTCTAAATTTCCATTCAGATAACTATACTCATTTGCATATGGATAATCTTCATACTGTTTTGCCCATGTAGCTGTCAATTTTCCACTTGGTACTACATCTCCAAATAGTACATCTGCTACTGCAAAACCACCTTCTTGTCCTAATTGAGAAATCTGTAACACTCCTTGAATGTTTTTAGTAATGTCCAATATCTCTGTTAATTCGATTGGACCTCCTGCATTCAGCAGTAGTATAGTTGGAATATTTTGTTTGTCTAAGTATAAAAGATCCTCTTTTTCTTTTTCACTTAAATAATAGTCTCCTTGGATTCTACGTCGATCTTTTCCTTCACCTGAGATACGACTTATGACATACAGACTAACTTCTGCTCCTTCTATATCATTTTGTGTAATTTCTCTACCTTCTGGCATTACAAATGGATTTTCGGCATAGGCATCAAATGGATTATCCACTGTTTTTGCTGCTTCTAACACTAACTCTTTCCATTGATTTCTAGCATTCTGATAAGAACCGAAATAGTCGCTAAGCCATTTTTCACTTGTAATCGTTACTCCTACTTCTTTTAATCCCCTATAAATAGAAATATTTTCTCTATTATTAACATCTCCAGAACCAATTCCACCTTTTACTGTTTTGTCTGCACCAGCTCCAAATAATGCAATCGTTGTGGATTTTTTTAAGGGAAGAATTCCTTTATTTTTTAATAACACAATCCCTTCTGCTGCTGCTTTTCTCGCTAATTGACTATGTAAAACTTCTCGTTTTGAAACCTCTTCTTTTAATGTCCCACTATGAATCCATTTTCTTTTTTCCATAGTTATTTTCATGTCCTTTCTTCTGTCTTATTTGGAATCTTCTATCAATTTCGTAGAAACTGATCTGACATTCAAAAATCTCCAAAGGATTGCTTTTTTACAAAAGATTTTCTTTGGAGATTTTATTTCTCATGCAAATCATGCACAATACTTATTCTTTGACACCACCAAGAGTAATGCCTGCTATAATATATTTAGAAAGAATCAAATATGCGATAATAATTGGTACAATAGCTACCATAATCATCATATAGATTTTTCCCATATCAAAGTTCATATAGTCTGCGCCTCTAAGAGTTGCAACTAAAATAGGCACTGTCATCTTATCCTTTGACTGAATAATTAATGCTGGTACAAAGTAATTATTCCAAGAACCAACAAATGTAAAGATTGCCTGTACTGCAATTGCTGGCTTCATAATTGGAATAACAATTTGATTAAAGGTACGGAATTCTCCCGAACCATCGATTCTTGCAGCTTCTACTAAAGCTAATGGTAACGAAGACTGTAAGTAACTATACATAAAATAAAAAACTGCTGGTGAAGCAATGGATGGAATAATAAGAGGAAGTAAAGAGTCATACATACCCATATTTGTTACTAATCGTAAAAATCCCATTGCCGTTACTTGTGTTGGCATGACTAAAATTGCCATAATAAAAGTAAACGCTACTTTTTTTAATTTAAAATCATAGGCATATAGTCCATATGCTGTAAGAGAAGAAAAGTATGTACAAATTGCTGCTGAGCAAGTGGATACAATCACACTGTTTAAAATCCCTCGAAACATAGGAAAGCTTCCATCATTTGCAACACTTTTCAAATTTTCCCAGAAATAATTACCAGGTAAAGCAGAAAAACCTTTCTGTAAATCTGCGTGAGATCTTGTTGCATTTATAATCAGTATATAGAAGAAAAATAAACATAAAAATGCTAAAAGAATCAGTACAATATGCGCAAGAATACTTCGAATACGATTGATTGATTTTAAATTCATAGTTTTATGCCTCCTTCCTTGCTATCTTTGCTTTTTTCTTAGCTTCTCGTTTTGAGCCATCTGGATCATTATCATTTGTCATCTTATATACAATGAAACATAAAATTCCACTTACGATAAATAAATAAACAGATAATGCTCCTGCCATACCATAGTTTTTACTCTTTAAGTGGCTATTTAAGAACATAATTAATGTCATAGAACTACGGTTTGGATTTCCTTGTCCATTTGTTAAAATTTGAGGAACATCAAACATTTGAAGTCCACCGATAATGGATGTAATCAGTGTATACGCAAGAATTGGTCGTATCAATGGTAAAATAATGTAGAAAAATCTTTTTATACTGTTACAACCGTCAATTTCTGATGCTTCAAATATATCATTGCTAATTGACATAATAGCAGCCATTAACATAATCGTTGTATTTCCAAACCACATCAAAAAGTTCATAAGACCAACAATCGATCTTGTACCCCATACAGAACCCATGAAATCAATTGGTTCTTTAATCAATCCTATGGATTCTAAAATAGAATTAATTGGTCCATTTGTAGAAAATAATGCAAAAAATAGCATAGCAAATGCAGATGCCATAATTAAGTTTGGTAAATAAATGACTACTTTAAAAAATTGTTTTCCATAAATTTTTAATCTTAAATCAGAAAACCAACAAGCTAATAGCAATGCGATTACAATCTGTGGTATAAAACCAATTAGCCATAAAACTAATGTATTTCCCGCATATTTTAACATATCGGAATCAATTAAACTTTTATAATTTTCTATTCCAATAAAGGTTGGTCCAATTTCTTTAATTCCTGAACGATAATATTCAAAAAAACTATATCGAATCGTATCCACTAATGGAATCAATGAAAAGATAAAAAAACATAAGAAAAATGGAAGAATAAAGAAATATCCCCATTTCCCATAACTAATACTTTTACGTTTTTTATTCATGGAACGATGACTCCTTTCTAGTAAGAAACTGTCGCATTAAGAGATATATCCTTTTCTTAGTGCGACAGATTCATCATTTTAAATTTATTCAGCCCATTGAATTTCTGTAATGTCTGGATAACGTTCTTTAATTGCAATTTCAAAGTTTTCTTTTGCTTTATTAAAATCTACTTGATCTTGGAAGTAATCGCTAAATGAGTTTTGAATTAATTCTACACAACCTTGATCATAAGCAGAAAGTGGTGCAATTTGAATGTTTTCTGCAACTGGTGCAAAATATTTATAAGCATTTTGTCCGCCAAGGAACTCAGAAGAGAAGTTTTCATCATCTTTTGCTGCTTCTCTCATACCACTTTGTGTATTTGTAAAGTCAGAATAATCTTTAGAAATTTTAATTAAGTTATCTTTTTCTGCGGTTAATGCTAAAATAATATCTTTTACATGTTCTTTATTATCGGTTCCTGTTGCTGCATGGATATAAGAACCCCCCCAGTTATATTCTTGTGGTGGGTTTGTAACAGCCCATTCGCCATCTTTTCCATCCCAGTTTGGATTTAATGTAAAGTCGATTCCCCAAGCTGGAAGTAAGAATGCAAATACTTTGGAAGAAGAACTCATAGCTTTATTCCAGTCATCATTCCATTGTCCTTTTACTGTTTTATCAAAATATCCTGCATCTAACCATTCTTTTGAAGTTTTAACCCAATCCATAATTTTTTGGTCTACTTTTACAACAGATTCTCCATTTGTTACCCATGGTTGTGAAATACTATTTCCATATAAACGGAATGTATCTGCATAAGAAGAGAATGTAAAATATCCTTTTGCTTTTAACTCTTCTGCTGTTGTTTTTAATGTATCCCAATCTTTTACTTTTTCTCCAATTACTTCTGGATCATCTGTTCCAAATACATCTTTTGCAATGTCACGACGATATACTAAAAGTCCTGGACAACATTGCCAAGTAGAACCTCTTTGTACACCATTTTGATCAGATGCTGTTGTTTTTGTAAAAGCATATTGATCCGCTAAGTCTTTTTCTGGATCAATGCCAAGATCTTCTAATGGCATTGCAACTCCTGCATCTGCATCTGAATATTTATATACATAGTCTGTTTCTGATAAGAAAATATCTACTTTATCATCTGCTGCTGCACTTTCTTGATTTAAAAGTGCTTCATCAAGTTTTTGTTGGTATACTCCATCTTGGTTTGGATTGATAATCCAATGAATCTCTGTTCCATCTTTTAATGTAGTTACGGTTCCATCACTTGATGTTTCTTTTACTTCTGGATAGATTGCTTCTACACGAGTACGGAATTCATCATTCCATGAATAGATGTTAATTACTTTTCCTTCTTCTGCTACCGTTTCAGTAGCTCCCCCATTGTCATTTCCTGTGTTGCCTGTGCTTCCACACCCTGCTAACATTCCAGTCACTGTTGCTACGGATAATGCCATAGCAATAATTTGTTTTCTCATAAAAAATCCTCCTTACTATTTTTCATAGTTGTTTGGCTGTTGCCTTATGTTGGTTCCCATTATAGCAAAGATATATTTTTAGTTATATTACAATTTGTCAAAAAATATCAGAATTATGACCCGTTTTTTATGTCATAATTCTGATATTTTTTGTAGTTTTCTATTTTACCAAAAAAATAATCTTATGTATAATTTTTTCAATATAAAATGAAAGGATACGAAAGGAGGGTTCATTTTGAAACAATTATATTTCATTGATCAAAATGGTACTTTTACTATAAAAAAACCAGAAAATACAAGTTATCTTTATTTTCCACTTGCTTCTGAACAAGGCTTAAAAAGTTCTATTACACCAAATGGTAACGGAGATAGTAAAATTGATCAAAGCACTTTCTTATTAGAACCTGTAAGTTCAGAAAACCTTCATAATAATCGTTCTTCTCGTAATGTTTGGATTACAGAAGAAGGTAAATTCGCCTATTCTATTTTTGGCTCTTCTGCAACACAAGAGGCAAATAAGTTTTCTATGGAACAAGAAGATAGTGAGCTAACAGCAGGTTTTATGTGGCACACTTTAAAACGAGTATCCAACGCTCTTCAAATCTCTTCTGAAGTCACTTCTTTTATTCCACAAGATAATAATGTAGAAATTTTATACGTTACGATTTCCAATGATAGCACTACAACACGTACTTTCTCTACGTATGCTGCTATTCCTATCTACGGTCGTGGTGCAGATAATATTCGCGATCATCGTAATGTTACTTCTATGTTACATCGTATTAAAACAACGGATGCTGGTGTTTTTGTTTGTCCGACTATGACATTTGATGAACGTGGTCACTTGCCAAACCACAAAATCTACTATGTAGGTGGTTTCACTGGAGATGGTGCTACTCCACAAAGTTTTTATCCAACCGTCGAATCATTCCTTGGAGAAGGTGGTACATATACACACCCTCGCGCTGTTTATGAAAATTTTGCTGGAGTTGGTAAGAAAGAGAATTTTGCAGGTACAGAGGCTATGGGTGCTTTCCGTTTTGATGCCTTTACCCTTGCTCCTGGTGAACAAAAAGACTTTATTATTCTCCTTGGTATTGGAGAAGATGAATCTTCCATTCATACTATTTTTGAACAGTATAATCAGAAAGAAAAAGTATTAACTGCTCTTTCAAAAACCAAACAATATTGGAATGATAAAGTAAATGTATCATTCCATACAAAAGATACAGACTTTGATAATTTTATGAAGTGGGTAAGTTTTCAACCATTCCTACGCCGTTTATTTGGCTGTTCGTTCCTTCCTCATCATGATTATGGAAGAGGTGGTCGTGGTTGGCGTGACCTTTGGCAAGACTGTCTTTCTCTTCTATTAATGGATCCTCAAGACGTTGGGGAAATGATCGTAAAAAACTATGGTGGCGTTCGCATTGACGGAACAAATGCTACCATCATTGGAGATGGTGATGGAAACTTTTTAGCAGATAGAAACGGTATTTCTAGAGTTTGGATGGATCATGCCCTTTGGCCATTGATGACTACAAAACTTTATATCGATCAAACTGGTGATATTGATATTTTATTAAAACAAGCTCCTTATTTTAAAGATGCTCAAGTACAACGTGGAAGAGAAATCGATTCCTTATGGGAACATGGTCTTGAAAATATACAGTGTACAACAGATGGTACTGTTTATACGGGAACAATTCTTGAACATTTATTAATTCAACAACTCACAGCATTTTATGATGTTGGAATCCACAATATTTACTGCTTACGAGATGCTGATTGGAATGATGCTCTTGATATGGCATCCAAACAAGGAGAGAGTGTTGCATTTACATATGCCTATGCTGGGAATTTATTAGAGCTTGCTACGATGCTTCGCCTTTTAGATAGCAAATATCCAAATCAAAGCGTTCCTCTCTTAGAAGAAGTTCAACTGCTACTCAATCATGAACCAAACCTATATGAAGATATTGGGAAAAAACATGATATTTTATCTCAATACACTTCTTCTTGCAAACATACAGTAAGTGGAAAACAAATTTCGATTTCTTTACAAGCACTTGCTTGCAACCTTGTTGAGAAAGCCAAATGGCTAAAAACCTTTTTAAGAGAAAAGGAATGGCTCTCTATTTCAGAAGAAGAAGGTTGGTTTAACAGCTATTATGACAATCACAGTCAAAGAGTAGAAGGGATTCATAATGGAAATGTCCGTATGATGTTAACTGGGCAAGTATTTGCTATTATGAGTGGAACTGCTACGGAGGAACAAATCGCTAAAATCGTAAAAAGTGCGGATCATTATCTCTATAAGAAAGAATGTGGTGGGTATCGCCTAAACACAGATTTCCAAGAATTAAAGTTTGATATGGGACGTATGTTTGGATTCGCTTATGGCGAAAAAGAAAATGGTGCCGTTTTCTCTCATATGGCTGTTATGTATGCCAACGCACTATATCGTCGTGGATTTGCAGTAGAAGGCTGGAAAGTACTAAGTTCTCTATCAAATACTGCCTTAGACTTCTCTACAAGCCGTATTTATCCGGGAATTCCAGAATATTTCCGTCCTGACGGTAGAGGTATGTATCATTACTTAACGGGAGCTGCTAGTTGGTTTATGATGACAATGATAACAGAAGTATTTGGGGTAAAAGGTTGTGCTGGTAACTTACTCTTATACCCAAAACTATTATCGGAACATTTTGATCACAATCATACCGCTTCAATTTCCATTACCTTTGCTGGAAAATCATTAAAAATTATATATGAAAATATACACCAAAAAGATTTCCCTACCTATACGATACAGTCTGCATGTTGTGATGGAAATCCAATTACAACCATTGAAGACTCCTATGTATCGCTTTCTCGTGAAGCCATCTTAGCGCTTTCCGATGAAGAACATAGGATTCATGTCACATTAATTTAGCTCGTAAAAGAAAGGATACAACACAATGAAATATGGATATTTTGATGATTTAAATCGAGAATATGTAATTACACAACCAAATACACCTGCTCCATGGGTCAATTATCTAGGTTCTCCAGAATATGGAGCAATTATTTCTAACAATGCTGGTGGATATAGCTTTGCAAAATCTGGTGCAAATGGTAGAATTCTTCGCTATGTGTTTAATCATTTTGATCAACCAGGACGCTACATCTATTTACGAGATAACCAGACTGGGGATTATTGGTCTGCATCTTGGCAACCAGTTGGTAAAGATTTAAAAGAATATAAAAGCGAATGTCGTCATGGAATTGGATATACCAATATACAAGCTACTTACAGCGATATTTCTTCTGAAGCTACTTACTACGTTCCTCTTGGAAAAACCTATGAAGTTTGGGGACTTACTATTACCAATCACTCCAAACTTCCTAGAGAGCTTACTGTGACTGGATATGCAGAATTTACAAACCATTCCAATTACGAACAAGATCAAGTAAATCTTCAATATTCACTTTTTATTAGTCGAACACTTTTTGAAAATAATAGAATTACACAGCAAATTCATGGAAATCTTGATGCGATTCCAGATGATGAAAAAGTAGACGAAAAAAATGTAACAGAGCGCTTCTTTGGTCTTGCTGGAGCTATGGTATCTTCCTATTGTGGAGATAAAGAACATTTTCTTGGAAA
>JADIML010000095.1 GCA_017694765.1 Candidatus Scybalomonas excrementavium | reverse complement strand
TTTTAGTTGTACTATCTGTTGTATTAGGCGTATTAAAATTATTTTTATTATAATTAAGTATAAAAATGTATCGCATAGAAACTGGAGAATTTATGAAGTGATTGAATAACATCATAAGTTCTTCAGTTTTTTTATTTTACAAAAAGTAGTTTACTACATTAATTTGTGAAGCTATCCGTTTTCCATGAAATAAAAAAAGTAATATGTGCCAACGATCGCAGCTCATAGAGAAGAAAATGTTATATAAGTCATGATTGTATCCGAATAGTAAGTTTGCTATACTTTTAGTAAAAAATAGGAAAGAGGGATATTAATGTATCGTATTATGCTGATAGAAGATGATCAAACGATTGCTCTTGCAATGAAAAAATTTTTGGAATCTTGGAATTATAAAACTATCTGTGTAGAGGATTTTAAAGATATATTAGGAATTTTTCAAAGAGAGAATCCAGATTTGATACTGATGGATTTAATGCTGCCGTATTTTAATGGATTTTATTGGTGTGAAGAAATCCGTAAGTATTCGAAAGTTCCCATTATGTTTGTATCCTCCGCATCAGATAATATGAATATCGTGATGGCAATGTCAGCAGGAGCAGATGATTTTATTGTAAAGCCAGTAGAATTAACTGTCTTGGTGGCAAAAATACAAGCCTTGCTTCGAAGAACCTATGATTTTGTAGGGAAAACAGAGTTTTTAGAACAAAAAGGAGTTCGATTTTATAGTGAAGAACATACGATTCGATATGGGGATCAAACATTGGAGCTTACAAAAAATGAAAGCCGAATTTTAAAAATACTAATGGAGAATAAAGGAAAAATTGTAGAGCGAGATCGCATGATGGAAGCCTTGTGGCAGACAGATTATTATGTCGATGAAAACACATTGTCTGTCAATGTAAACCGACTTAGGAAAAAGTTAGAGCAGATTGGAGTTTATCATTTTATTCAAACAAAAAAAGGAATTGGGTATGGGATATGAAAAGGGAATCGATAGTGAAACTGTTTGCTTTGTATTGTAAAGAACATTGGAAATTGTTACTTTGTTATGTGCTTAGTTTTGGTATTTTACTCTTTATATTTTCTCTTTATGATAATGAAATAGAAGGAGTTTTGTATGGACTTTTTTTAAGCAACTTTTTCTTATTTCTTGTTAGTGGCTATGATTTTTTTCAATATATAAAAAAGCATAGAGCGTTACAACAATATCAAAAAGAAGTTCGATATTCTTTAGAACATTTAGCTTCCGATCGTTCTTTAATTGGACAAGATTATCAAGCGTTATTATATGAGCTACAAGAAGAAAAAAATGAACAAATATCAAACTATGAGAAGGAGAGAAAGGAGCTACAAGATTATTTTACACTTTGGGCACATCAAATGAAGTTGCCAATTTCTGCAATGAAACTTTTATTGGAAACCGAAGATCAGCCTGATACGAAAGTATTAAAATCTGAACTATTTCGAGTCGAACAATATGCTGATATGGCTCTTGCTTATCTTAGAATGAACAGCATTTCTACCGATTATGTCATTCAAAAGTATGACTTAGATAGTATCATTCGACAGGCGATCCGAAGATTTTCTGGAGAATTTATTCGAAAGAAAATTAGATTACAATTTGAAGAGACAAAAAAACAAGTTATAACCGATGAAAAATGGCTTCTTTTTGTAATCGAACAGTTATTATCCAATGCTTTAAAATATACAAAAGAAGGTATAATTAAAGTATATTTGAGAGATGAGAATGTGCTTGTAATAGAAGATACCGGAATCGGAATCGAGAAAAGTGATTGCTATCGCGTGTTTGAGAAAGGGTATACTGGTGTAAATGGTCGCTATGATAAGAAAGCATCGGGACTTGGACTTTATCTATGTAAGACGATTATGGATAACCTTTCTCATAAAATTTGGATTGAGTCAGAAAAAGGAGTTGGAACGAAGGTTATGTTATCTTTTGAGAAAAGAAGGTAGCATAACCTTTTTTCATGCTATAGAAAGTTTTTTACAAACCAAGGTTCTTATTGTATCCAGATGAAAAGTTATTGATTTGCAAACTAATATTATGGGGAAGCAGGCAAAGCACACTTTATTTTCATTATTTCTTGCAAAAATGTAAGATAGGAGCAGATTTTGTAAGGGAAAGAAATAGATTTTCATTCAGAAATTTTCTATACTAAAGATACAAGACAGATAAAGATGTCTTTATGAATTTCAAATAGTTTAGGGGGGCGTAATCAGTAAAACATCACGGGAAACAAATAATATAAGTGTAATAGTTTCATAAGTCGATGGCACGTCTTTCGATAATGAGTCGATAAAAAAGGTAGAAGCTAAGGAGGAGTTGTCTATGACAATGTTAGAAGTAAAAAATGTGAAAAAGGTGTATACAACAAGATTTGGCAGCAATCAAGTACAAGCGTTATCAAATGTCAATTTCGAGGTAGAACAAGGGGAATATGTAGCGATTATGGGGGAATCTGGTTCTGGGAAGACAACGCTTTTAAATATATTGGCGGCACTTGATAAACCAACGGGAGGAGAAGTTCTTTTAAAAGGACAAAATATTGTAAAAATCAAAGAGAAAGAAATTTCTTCATTTCGAAGAGAGCATTTAGGATTCGTTTTTCAAGATTTTAACTTACTTGATAACTTTTCCAATAAAGATAATATTTTTCTTCCGCTTGTATTATCGGGCTGTAAGTATCAAGAGATGGAGGCAAGGCTGACTCCGATTGCAGAGCAACTTGGCATTACCAATATTTTAAATAAATATCCGTATGAAGTATCTGGTGGACAAAAGCAGCGATGTGCTGTGGCAAGAGCTTTAATTACAAATCCAGATTTAATTTTGGCAGATGAGCCAACTGGAGCGTTGGATTCTAAGTCAACCGATGATTTATTAAACTTATTTTCTACAATCAATGAAAATGGACAGACAATTCTTATGGTAACCCATTCAACGAAAGCGGCAAGCCATGCGAGTCGAGTGTTATTCATTAAAGATGGAGCAGTTTTTCACCAAATATATCGTGGAAAAAAGACAAATGATGAAATGTTTCAAAGTATTTCTGATACACTCGCATTGATTATGACAGGTGGTGTGAAATATGAGTAAGTTTTTTTATTGGAAATTGGCAGTTACAAACCTTAAGAAAAATGGAAAAACAATCCTACCATATTTGTTTACTTGTATTATGACAACAGCTATGTTTTATATTATTACATCGCTCTCAAAAAATAATGGTTTAGGATATAATACAAAAATGGTATTAAGTTTTGGTTCTTATGTCATTGGTATTTTTGCAGTGATTTTTCTTTTTTATACGAATAGTTTTTTGATGAAACAAAGAAAAAGAGAATTTGGTTTATTTCATATTTTAGGATTGGAAAAAAAGCATCTTGCAAAAATAATAGCATATGAAACGTTTGTAATAGGGATTAGTAGTCTTATTATCGGTTTAGTATTTGGAATTATGTTAGATAAAGTGATGTTTCTTATATTAATGAAATTATTTGAAAAAGATATTCCGTTAGGCTTTTATATTTCTGTGAAATCGCTTTTGATATCTTGTCTTTTATTTGGAGTGATTCATTTTTTAGTATTTTTAAACTCGATAAGACAGATTTATTTCGTCAATCCAATTGATTTATTACATGGTGGCTCTTATGGAGAAAGAGAGCCAAAAAATAAATGGATTCTTACGATTTTAGGCATAGTATCCCTTGGAATTGGATATACGATTTCTCTTACAACAAAAGATGTGTTGGCTGCGTTAGCACTCTTTTTCCTGGCAGTCATTTTTGTTATCATTGGAACCTATTTGATTTTTACATCTGGAAGCATCACATTACTAAAGGCTTTGAAGTCGAATAAAAATTATTATTATAAAACAAATCATTTTATTAGTATATCGAGCATGATGTATCGAATGAAAAAGAATGCCATTGGATTAGCCAATATTTGTATTTTATCAACAATGGTTCTTGTAACTTTATCCACAACAATTAGTTTGTGGATGGGAATCGATACTATAATAAATGATTCGTATTCAAAGGAGCTATCTCTATCACGTGGAATTTCTTTAGAATCGAAAGACTATGAGAAAGAAAAGAAAGAACTGAATGATGGCATACAAAACATATTAGATCAGATAGGGATTCATAAAAAGAATGATTTAGAATATATCAAATTAGATTTTTGGGGCGTACAAAAAGGAGAAAGTTTTGAACTCCGATTGACAGAAGATGATCTGGTAGATGAAGAGGATGCTTGTATGGTTCGCTTTGTATCTCTTGCAGATTATAATGAAATTATGGGTACCGATGAAAGATTAAGAGAGAATGAGGTGATGATTTATACAAATCAGAATGGTATGGATAATGATTCTATAAAAATTTTTGATGAATCATATGGAATTTTAAAGCGAGTAAAAAATATTCCATATCCTACTAGATATAATGAGGCTATACCATTTTACCTAGTTGTCGTATCAAATGATGAGAAGATAATGGATTTCGCAAAGGAAGAAACGGCTGCGGATAAAAGTTTAGATATTTATATGAACTTTGATACAGATGGAACAAAGAAAGAAAACTTGGAATTATATGAAAAGTTATGGGAAGATTTGTGGAATAATAGATCGGAACATTCGCTATCGACTGAGTCGAAAGCAGCAGCATGGGAAAATACAACGGATTCTTTAGCAGGAATTTTATTTGTTGGAATATTTTTAAGTGTTTTATTTATAATGGCAGCTGTTTTAATTATGTATTATAAGCAAATTACAGAAG
>JADIML010000094.1 GCA_017694765.1 Candidatus Scybalomonas excrementavium | reverse complement strand
CACTTACATTTCCCCTCTTATTCAATACATTCGATACTGTTCCATGAGAAACTCCTGCTCTAATTGCAATATCTTTAATTGTTGGCATAAACCTTCTTCCTTCCTTACCTTGTTAATTGCTCTTTTCTCCACGTGTCCTCTCGACCTCTTTTTCATCTATAAACTCTTCCTCTTGATTTCTTTCTTCTCTCACAATATAAATCGGACGATCTTTTACTTCTTCTAACAAAACGCCGATATATTCTCCCATAATTCCTAATACTAGAAATAAAACGGTAAAAAATAGAAATAAAAAGAAACAAAGTAATATCATACCATTGCCTTCTTTATGAATCCAATAAGAAATGCCATAATATAAGAGTAATCCAATACTTAAAACACCTGAAATTCCTCCAACATATAACCCTGCTCTAAGAGGTGTTTTGGAAAAACAAGTAAGAGCATCAAGAGCAACATTGAATAATTTATGAAAACTATATTTACTATGTCCTCCAACTCTTTCTTTTGCCTTATATTCTAAAATAACTCTTTGAAATCCAATATTTTGGATATAACCACGTAAATATCGATTGACTTCCCGATATCGACTTCGCAATATTTTAGCTACTGTTTGTGAAATTCCAAAGAAATCTGAAACACTTTGTTCAAACTTTACAGAAGATACTGCATTAAAAACTCCATAAAAAAGTTTGGATGTCATATTTTTTCGAAATCCTGCATCTTTATTTTCTTTTCTTGCCATCAATATGACATCATATCCTAACTCATACTGTGCAATCATTCTTGGAATTTCTTCTGGTGGATTTTGTAAGTCTGCATCCATGCAAATAATAAAATCTCCCATAGCACGATCGATCCCTGCAATCATAGCAGCTTCATGACCAAAATTTCTTGAAAAATGCACAACTTTAATACTAGTATCTTTTTGAGCGAATTCATCTAATATACGTTCACTTGTATCTTGGCTTCCATCATTTACAAAAATCAACTCATAATCCCATATATCAAACTGTTTTTCTTGCATCTTTTTTAACGCTTCTTGTATCGTTTTCAAAAAAAGTTTTAGCACGTCTTCTTCGTTATAGACAGAGATAACAATCGATAACATTTTTTTACTCATCGTATTTCTCTCCTAAACTTTTGATACAGTTTAATACTTCTTCTTTCGTTCCAAATAAAGTTCCCTGCACCATCTGGGCATTTCCCCCACCTCGTCCATTTAATGTTTCTTTTAACAAACTATTGATAGCTCTTACATCTGTATGTTTACTACCAATTGTATACTGTATTTCTTCTTTCTCTTCTTTTTTATTTAATACAACTGCTATCTGTCCTTTTTCCATTAAATAATTACAAAGTTCTCGAATTTCTTTTCCCGATAATTCTTCTATTTCTATACAAGCAATCCCATTTTCTGGAACAATATGAGCGGCTTTTTGTTGTAGAAATAATAATTTTACCCCTAGTAATTCATGTTCTAGCTGTTGCTTTTCTTCTTGTAACTTTTTCACAGCATCAACCATCTGTTCCACTGGAACGGATAAGAGTTGTCCAACCTTTCCAGTCTGTTCATGTTTCTTATCATAATCAAGAACAGCTCTCTTACCTGCTAGCATTGTAACACGAACGCCCATCTTATTTTTTTGAACACCAATGACTTTCACAAGTCCTATTTCTCCTGATATTTTTACGTGTGGAGCACAGCAAGCACAACAGTCTATACCTTCTATTGTAATAATACGAAGAGCATCTTCTACTTCTTTTTTACTTCGATATTCTAATTGCTCCTCTTCTTCTTTTGTAGGATATGATTCTTTAATTGGAATATTTCCCCATATCTTCTCATTTACTTGTTGTTCCAACTCTAACAATTGCTCCATGGATAACATTCCGTTAAAATCCAATGTCATCTCTTCTTCCCCTAAATGAAATCCCACATTATCATATCCATATGTCTTATGAATAAGTCCAGACATCATATGTTCTGCCGAGTGATTCTGCATAAAACTATAACGTCGTTCCCAATTTAGCTGTCCACACACTTTCGTTCCAACATCAAAAGGCTTGTTTGTCCTATGTAAAATGATTCCATCTTTTATTTGTGTATCCACTACCTCTATATCATTGAGAAATCCCCGATCTCCATACTGCCCTCCACCTTCTGGAAAAAAGGCAGTTTGATCCAATATAACATCATATCCTTCTTTTTCTTGATGACAAGCAAGTACCGTTGCTTCAAATTTTTGTTGATAGGGATTTTGTTTATATAATTGTATTGTTTCCATGTTATTTCCTCTTTCTTTTCTAAACTTCTAGCATATCTTATCTCATTCAAAATGATATGTTTCTTCTAATTCCAATAAAGTCTTTTTTATCTCTAATCCACCACCATATCCAACGAGTTTTCCATTGCTTCCAATGACACGATGACACGGTATAAAAATAGAAATAGGATTTTGATTATTTGCCATTCCTACTGCACGATAGGCTTTTTTAGAACCAATTTGCTCTGCTATCTGTTTATAGCTTTTCGTTTCTCCATAAGGAATTGTGCTTAATGCTTTCCAAACCCTTCTTTGAAATTCTGTTCCTTTTGGTTCAAGAGAAAGTGAAAACTCTTTTCTCTCTCCATTTAAATATTGCTGTAACTGTTGATAGGCTTCTTTTATTATCTTTGTCTCTCTTTCTATTTTATTCGTTTTCTCTTCTTCATCGATTCCAAATGTTAATCCAGTAATTCCACTTTCTATAGCAGAAAGCATAATGGTTCCAATCATCGTTTCATAACAAAAATAAGATTCTTCCCCTGTAAACTCCTCAATATTAATTACTTGAATCCCATTTTCTTTCAAAAGTTTTGTTGTAATTCCATCCCCATTTATTTTCGTATTGGAAAATGTTCCATCATAAATAAGTCCACAACCACAACTTGGAGAACGTGTCTGTAAAATAGCAGTTGTAACTCCATGCTTTTTACAAAGTGAAAGGGAACGTTTCGCCCCCTTTTTATATTCCTTTGTAAAATCTTTCCCATCTTTACTTAATACCCGTTCTCCTACAATTTCACATGGTACACGTGGAATCGGAAGTCCTCCCATGACTTCTGGGCAAATGGCAACATAATCTCGTTGTTTTAAAAAAGTAAGCAAAGTCTCATTTTTATTATTTCCACCATTATATTTACAATTAACTCCTAATAGACACTGACTGACTGCAAGCATTTTCTTTTTCCTCTCTTATGCTATCTCATCTTAATTATCCTATTGTACCACACATAATAACGGTATTCCACAATTGTGTTTTTTTATTTTATAACAAAGTGTTCCTTACATACTCTAATAGAAAAACAATGAGACTACTACATCTATGATTTTCATCACAGATGTAGTAGCCTCATCTTTCGAATTTATTTACTTTTATTTATTATATTTGATTTATTATAATTGTAATACACCAAATATCAGAGCCGTCAATACAACAATGGCATTCGATATCGTTTGAATTGGCACTGCTTTTTTACAATACGTATCTACATCTAGTTCTAATAACGCACAACCAGTATAGGTAGATGAGTTTGTTGGTGTAGAGCTTGTTGCAAATGATAAGTTACAAATAAATGGTGCAATGACTGCAGTTGCTGGAATTCCAAATCCTGCTCCAATGGAAATAAAGACTGGATAAAGTGCATTGAACACTTGGAATGGAATTACATAAATAATAACAACACAGAGTAATAACATAATAACATGAATATAACGGAGTAAAAACTCTGGACAATACTTAATTAAACTATCAGAAATCGCTCCTACCATACCAGTATTATTAAATACTGCTTGATAGATATTAATTGCAATAAGCATAACTAAAATATTTAAGTACATCGGTCCAACTTTATTAAAAATTTCTCCAAAGTTTTTTGGATAATTTAACATTGCTGTAATCACTGTTGCTATAATAAATACAAGATATGGTGCTACTTCGAATACACCTAGAGCAACTAAACTTCCGATAAATACAAGTAAGTTAATCCAGAAAAACTGTGGTCTTAAATTATCACTTTTCTCTTTTTCTTGCTTTTCTTCTACCGTTGCAATGGCAGAAAAAGTTCCAACTCTCTTCTTATGCTGTATTCCAAAATAAATCCATTGTAAAACAATAACTGGGATAAAGCAAAGTCCCCATGGTGCAGATGCTTCTGATAACTCTTTCGCACCTAACCCAGCTGAAGATGCTGTGTATGCCATGCCAATTCCCCATGGAATAAACCCAATTGCTGCCATTGCTGTTTGTGCAATCATAAATGCTGCATTTCTATCAAAATTAAATTTCTTATAAATAGGCAGTAAAATTGGAAATGTAATTAAATAAGCAGGTGTAAAATTCCCTGTTAAAATACTAAATCCACCAATGAATGTCGTTAACATCATAATAACAAGCACATTCATTTTATTTCCTAATTTATTAATAAGTGCTGATACAATCGTATCAAACATTCCTGCTTCTGTTACCATTTGGAAATATAAAAATGCAAATAGTAACATAAATCCTGCTGACTTCATCATGGATGCCAATTGATCTGCAATAAAGTTACTTGTTTCTTCCACACTATACCCTAGAAGAAGAGAACATACAACTGGTACAATAAATAATACGAAGTTAAATGGTACTTTCTTTGTAATAACAGTTATAACGACTACTAAAATAAGCAAAATTGCCATAATTGTTATATTCATACACTGTTTCCTCCATTCTCTAATTGTTTGCGAATAAAGGATTCTATAATATCCATTGTATCTTCTGTCCAAAATGCTACATCCCCATGAATTGCATTTTTCATTAAATAAAATGTAACATCTTTTTCTTCCTCTCTCAATTTTTTATAAAGACGAATACTCTGATTGCAAGATACCATATCATCTGCTGTTCCATGCATCATTAAAATTGGAACTGTTGGTACTTCTTTTCTCACATAATTGGCACAATTTACTTTATTTGAAATCTCTGGATATTCATATACATTTTTTCTTCCAATTAATTTTCCTTCTGGACTATCTGGTTCTCCTTGATTGAGTGTTGTTGGAAAATCTCCTTTTTGACAAATATCAGATACGCCATATAAATCAATAATCGCTTTCACTTTACAAGAAAATTCTTTGTATACATCTGTATCCAAAATATCTTCATCTGCAGTAAGTGCTGCCATCATAGCAGTATGTCCACCACTAGAATCTCCCATTAAGAAAATTTCCTCTGGATTAATATGATATTCTTGTGCATGTTTTCTTAAAAAACGGATTCCTGTCTTAGCATCTTCAATTTGAGCTGGGAAAGTTGCTAAGTCACTTTCTCGATATTGAAGAATGGCTGTTACAAATCCTCTTTGTGCTAACCTTGCCATAACACCTAATCTTTTATATTGATCTTGTTGTAACCATGCTGAACCTTGTACATATAAAATAGCTGGATATGTTCTTTCACCCATGTTACGACTTTCTGGAACGATCATCTGTAAAGTTCTTTTTACTCCATTTCTCTCCACATAGCAAACATCATGCTTGTAGATACCATATACTTCATTTCCTGTCGCTTCTAAATGTTTTACTTCTTCCATAGAATTCAATGCTGCTTTAAATTGTTCAAAATCCATATTTTTAATTTCATCTGCTCTCATCATGTCCATCCTTTCCTTTTTTCCTTTCTTTATGTAATATTATTACAATTACTTTTCTTATCCTTGTTAATTTTATAACTAAAATTAACTTCCATGTCAATTCAATTTCTTCTAAAACCTATTGATATTTTCATCATAATTTATAATTTTTATCAATAATTACTCTATTTCTTCCATTTTTCTATCAACTATAAGTTATTTTTCAATAAAAAATATCTACTTTTCTTATTGATTTACTCAAAAAATATAGAACCTAACAG
>JADIML010000093.1 GCA_017694765.1 Candidatus Scybalomonas excrementavium | reverse complement strand
GAACAGGATCCAAAAAATCCATTGCTCTCTCCCTTATTTGGTGATCTAAGTGGATTTCCTCCAATTCATATGCAAGTTGGAAGTTATGAAATGTTGTTAAGCGACACCGAAGAATTTGCAAAAAAGGCATCGGAAGCGAAAGTGTCGGTAGAAGTTGTTATTTTTGAGAAAATGTTCCATGTATTTCCTATGGCTGGAAATTTAATTCCTGAAACACAAGAGGCGTGGAAGTACATCGAAACTTTTTTAAACCGTATTTATGAAAAAGCTCCATCTTCTTTACAAATGGGGGGAGAAGGAGAACAAAATCATCCGATCAAATCATAATTTTCCACATAAAAAAGTGGCTATCGTGCTCATTACGAAGAGCGATGGCCACTTTTTTATTGGATAGGAAACACCGTATGGCATGAATGTGTAAAAGGAATATTTTTCCAAAAATTAAGTTTCTCATGTGCACTTCATAAACGGCTATCATGTAAAGTGTATATGATGAAAACCAGCGTAAAATCAAAAGATGTGCGACACATGCAAGGTGTTGTGGAAGGTATTAATTAACGCTTTGTGCTTGTATTTGTCCTCTCTTTATTTTTGTAAAATGGATAGACAATAAAGGGTTACAAGCAGTATTTGGATCAATAAAATCATTGGAACTCCAATAGAAAATTTTTTATGGAGTGTTTTATGATGAAAACATTTCATTCCTATAAAAGAGCCAATAGAACCACCTAACATGGCAATGAGAAGAAGATTTTTCTCAGAAATCCGATACTTGTGATGTGTCGCTTTCCATTTGTCGATTCCCATGCTACTAAATCCTATGAGAGATAAAACAATGACATAAGAAATAATATACCAATTCAATATATGAAAACTCCTTTCTAGTATGGTTATCCTTACTTGTATACCATAAAAAAAGTAAGAAGAAAAGAGAATTTTACAACAATATGTAAGTTTTAATAGAAAGTTTGTCTCTGGATGAAAGTATAGAACGATATATGGTGTATAAAAGGAAGTATAAAAAAGTATATACAAATACTAATTCTATGTTATAATAAAGCAAAGAATTTAAGATTTCTTCCAATTACAATCTGATCTCCTATTTCAGAATAATGAAGAAGAATAGAATTTTTATAAAAAAGAAAACAAGTATGTTTTTAGCAGAAATGGAGGAAGAAGAGATATGTTTCATTTTGATGAAGTAAAAAATTTTGATGAAGAAATTGCAAAAGCTATGGATGATGAATTAACAAGACAGCGTCAAAATCTTGAGTTAATTGCATCAGAAAACCTTGTGAGTAAAGCTGTCATGGCGGCTATGGGAAGTCCATTAACAAATAAATATGCAGAAGGGTATCCAGGAAAACGCTACTATGGTGGATGTGAGCATGTAGATGTAGTAGAAAATTTAGCAATTGAGCGTGCAAAGAAATTATTTGGATGTGATTATGCCAATGTTCAGCCACATTCAGGAGCGCAAGCAAATATGGCAGTCTTTTTTGCTGTTTTAAATATTGGAGATACTTATATGGGAATGAGCCTTGATCATGGTGGACATTTAACACATGGAAGTCCTGTTAATATGTCAGGTAAAAATTATCATTGTGTTCCATATGGAGTAAATGAACAAGGTGTAATTGACTATGATGAAGTAGAGAGAATTGCATTAGAGTGTAAACCAAAGTTAATTGTATGTGGTGCCAGTGCTTATGCAAGAGAAATTGACTTTAAGCGTTTTCGTGAAATTGCAGATAAAGTAGGAGCTATTCTTATGGCAGATGTAGCTCATATAGCAGGTCTTATTGTAACAGGTTTACATCCAAATCCATTTCCACATGCCCACGTTGTAACAACAACAACACATAAAACACTTCGTGGACCAAGAGGTGGTATGATTCTTTGCAATCAAGAAGTTGCGGATAAATATAATTTTAATAAAGCAATTTTCCCGGGAATTCAAGGTGGACCACTTATGCATGTTATCGCTGCAAAAGCAGTTTGTTTTAAAGAAGCATTAGAACCATCTTTTAAAGCATATATGCAACAAGTAAAAGCAAATGCCAATGCTCTTTGTAAAGCGTTACAAGATAGAGGATTTGATATTGTATCAGGTGGAACGGATAACCATTTAATGCTTGTTGATTTCCAAAAATATGGAATGACTGGAAAAGAAATAGAAAAACTTTTGGATAAGGTGCATATTACTGCCAATAAAAATACAGTACCAAATGATCCACAATCTCCATTTATAACAAGTGGAATTCGTCTTGGAACTCCAGCAGTTACTTCTAGAGGATTAAAAGAAGAAGATATGGAAGTCATTGCAGAAGCAATTAAAGTAGTTGTTCTTGATAAAGACGAAGAAAGAGCAAAAGAACTTGTGAAGTCATTGACAGATCAGTATCCAATTTATGAATAAAAGATCTATTTCATAGGAAGAATATACAAAATAAAGACGAACCAGTTGGCAAGTCTTTATTTTTTTTGTAATTTCTGATAAAGTAAAAAAGAAGATAGTTTCATCGAGTACATAAAAGTATATAGATAGTGATAAGTTTTACGAAAGGATGAAAGATAAGAATGAAAAGTTATATAAAATATGTTACAGTATTTGTATTATCTTTTGTATGGTTTTTGAATCAGACACAATTTGTACAAGCTGCTGTCTTATCCATTACTTATAATGGGCAAACTTATAAATATGAAGGAAAACAGTTAAGTGTCAAATGTGGAGATGAGATATTCAATTTAAAGAAATGTCCGGGAATTTTAGAAAACGGATATGGATTGTTACCGTATAATGTCTTTCAGCATCAATCTCTTGGTGTATCTACTACTTATAATAAAACGAAAAAGACAATTACATTTGCATATAAGCAGCAAAAAGTAGTAGTGACTTTAAATAGCAATAAAATGAAAGTAAATGGAAAGACACAAACACTTCCTGTTGTGCCAAGAAGTGTAAGATATAATGATACAAAAGTTACAAAACTTTTAGTACCAAGTAGAAGCATTGCAGAGGCATTGGGATTACAGTATTCCTATAATAGTGCAAAAGCATTAATTTCTATGAGTCAAAAAGCAGGAAGTAATGAAAGTGTATCTACCGATACGAAAAAAGAGGGAATTTCTATTACTTATAATGGAAAAACTTATCAATATACAGGGAAACAGTTAAGTGCTAAATGTGGAGATGAGATATTCAATTTAAAGAAATGTCCGGGGATTTTAGAAAATGGATATGGATTATTACCATATAATGTGTTCCAACATAAAGCATTAGGTGTTACTGCTACCTATGATAAAACAAAGAAAACGGCTACTTTCCAATATGGAAAGAATACAGTTGTAGTTACTCTAAATAGTAAAACAATGCTTGTGAATAAAAAGAAAGTAACACTTCCTGTAGAACCTAAACAAGTAAAATATAACGACACAAAGGTTACAAAAGTGTTAGTACCAAGTCGCAGTGTAGCAGAAAATTTAGGACTTCAATATGAATATGATAGTAAAACTGCAACAATCTCCATTGCTTCTGATAAAAAAGTGGATGCAGATTCTGAAGAAACAGAAGATAAAAATACAGGAAGTAGTAACACAGAAAATACGAATACAGGAAGTACAAATACAAGTGGAAGTACAAATAATCAGACAGGGCGTGAAATCGAATATAATGGAAAAGTTGTTGTTATTACAAAAAAAGATGTAACAGTTAAAACACAAGGTGTTACGATTCAATCAGCTATGCCAGGAATTATTCTGAATAATACAGCCATGCTACCTGCATATAACACATTTCATAAAAATACACAGCTTGGGACAACATATACATATGATTCTAATAGTAAAACGGCCACTTTAACAGGAAATGGTAATACACTCGTATTAACAATGGGAAGTAAAACTGGAAAGTTAAATGGAAAAAGTATTGCTTTATCAGAGCCAGCATGGATGATTAAAAATAAGGCAAATAATAAGACATATTGTATGGTACCGGGTCAATCGGTTGCACAAGCGTTAGGGTTTACATATACATGGACAAACAGTACAGTTACTTCTAGTATCGATAAAAAATCTCAAGATGTACCAGATAATAATAACAACAGTAATAATAATAGTAATAACAATAATTCTAATGAACAAAATCCATCGACAGATACCGAGGATAAGGACAGTAATAAGATTGAATCTGGCGATTTTGAAAGCTATGAAGTAATGATTCCAAGACCATCAGGTGTTGCATGGAAGCAATGTCAAGTGGAAGATGATTATTTTAACTATCGCTTTGTGATTACACTTCCAGGAGACTATACAAGTTTTTATAATAAAAATCAAATTCAGTATAATAATATTGATATTGATAGTGTGACTATAAGTAAAAATAGTCAAGGAAAAACACAGATTATCATTGAGACACCAGTTGTACAAGGAATGGCATATAATGAAACAAAAAGTGAATGGAAGTTAGCCATGAAATCACCATCTGAAATCTATGATCAAATTGTTGTTGTAGATGCTGGACATGGGGGAAGTGATAGTGGAAGTTTATCGAAAGAATATGGTGTTATTGAGAAAAACACGGTGCTTGATATTATAAAAAGAACGCAAAAATATTTTAATCAAGACGAGAAGATTAAAGTCTATTATACAAGATTAACAGATGCACAAAGTGGCATTACCTATGGAGGAAATGTAAGTTCTACAACGGTATCGGTAATCAATCGTGCAAATTTTGCTAATGAAATAGGTGCTGATTTATTTATTTCTGTTCATTGTAATTCTGCGACAAACACTTCAGCTAGAGGGACAGAAGTTTTATACTCTTCCAAAAATACTGCTGTAAATGAAAGTGGATTAACTTCGAAAAAATTTGCTGACTTAGCATTTCCACATTTATTAGGTGCAGTAGGTAGTACAAAACGAGATGTAAAAGATTCTCCAAATTTAATTGTTTGTAAAAATACAAAAATGCCAGCTATTTTATTGGAAGTTGCATTTTTATCGAATGAAGCAGATGCTACGTTATTAAAAGATACAGATGTACTTGATAATGTTGCTAAGTCAATCTATGATATGACAAAAGAAGCATTTTCAAGTTACCCGACTCATTAATAAATATGTATGAAAAATGCTCAAAGAAGATAAAGTATTGCTAGGAAAACGGCTCATATGCAGTGAAATGTATCCTGTTAGAAATTGTCAAAGAGTGCAAAGAGTAAGCAAGGTACACTTTATTTAAAAAAATAGAAATTTTCGAAAAAGTTTCAGAAATAAAAAACTTTTTATTGAAAAAAATTTTTATTTCTATATAATAAGACATAGAAATAAAAGGAAAAGAGAACCATAAGAAATTGATAGTATAAATTTGAGTTAGTTAATGTCAAGATAAAAACTATCAAAATACATAAAATGGAGAATAAAGATGAATAATAATAAAAAAATTTCGGGGGAAGGTACGATGTATCGCTTACTAAGAAAAGTCATACCTGTTCTGTTTATATTGCTGTTTGTGTTTTCAAATAATATCGTTGTGCAAGCAAAAGAACAGACTGTTAAAGTTGCATTTCCCATTCAAAAGGGATTAACAGAAAGAACAGAAGATGGAAGATACATAGGATATACCGTTGATTATTTGAATGAAATTGCCAAGTATACAGGATGGAAGATAGAGTACGTAGAGGTTGATGGTGATTTAAATACGCAGATTACGACTCTTCTAGAATGGTTAAAAAATGGAACAATTGATATCATGGGAGCTATGAATTATATAGACTCCTTTGAGGAAATCTATGATTATTCAGGATATAGTTATGGAACCACTTATTCTACTTTATGTGTACGGGAAGATGATTATCGATGGATTGAAAATGATTATTCGGATTGGAATGGGATTCGAGTTGGATATACAGATATATTAAAACAAAGATTTGAGTTATTAGATGCTTATGCAGAGGCGAATAGGTTTACATATGAGACTGTCGAATATGATACAGAAGCAGATATATATGAGGCATTAAAAAAAGGAGAAATTGATGCGGTTGTTTCGGTTGATATTGGAAGACAAGAAGGCACAAAATCCATTGCAAGATTTTCAGCAAACCCTTATTATTTTGCGGTGACAAAGGGGAAAACAGAGCTTTTAACAGAGTTAAATCAAACGATGGCAGATTTAAATGTGACCAATCCATATTTATTATCCTCTTTATATGAAAAATATTTTACAAATAAAGATGGAGGGATTGTGCTTACAAAAGAGCAAAAACAATATATTAAAAAGAAGAAGAAAATAAAAGTTCTTTTTGGAAATAGCTCACATCCACTTCAGTATGCAACAGAAGATGGTGAAATAAAAGGAGTCATGCCAAGTTTTATAGAATATTTAGCTTCTATAACAGGATTACAGTTTGAGTTTGTTTCTACAAAAACATTGGAAGAAGCAAGAAGTATGATAGAAAAAGACGAGATAGATTTAATAGCAGGATTTTCTAAATATTCTAATATGTTAAATGGAATGTCATATCGTCTCTCTTTGCCATATTTAAAAGCAAATATGTTATTACTTGTCCGAAATGGTCTCACAAAAGATGAAATTTCAGATAAGAGAATGGGAATTGTATTTTCAGAATATCGATATTTTGTAGATTCGGATTCCATTGATAAAAGTAAAATCCGTATTTATGATACTGCTAAGGAATGTATGCAGGCATTAAAAAGGGGCGAAATTGATTATACTTATGTCAATGAATATTGTTTATCATATTTGATGAAGAACATAGGAAATTATCAAGGAATCCAAATGTTTCCATATACCAATAGCTTTGAAACAGAATATAGTATTGCAATTTTAGACCCAAAGGATGATATATTGGCTAGTATTTTAAATACAGCAATTCATTCTATGAATAATGAAACATTACAAACGATCATTTATCAAAATGCCAATGTATCAACACCATTAACGATGAAAGAATTAATAGAAAATTTTAGACTCCAAATATTAATTGTAGTAATTGTGTTATTAACGCTCATATTATTAGTTTCTATCTATATGTATCGTTTAAGGTTACGAGGACATGCTTTATTAAAGCTAGAAAATAGTAAATTTAATAAATTAGCTACGATGTCAGGAGAAATTATTTTTGAGTATAATTATAAAACAGAACAATTCCATATCTTTATGAATGATGATGATAAGGAGTTATCTTTAGATGAGTTATCTGGTTTGAAGGAATGTTTAGAAGAGCGAAGTGACATTACAGCAGAACAAGGAAGAATTGTTCATAGTAAGGATAAGAAATATGCTGTTATTTTAGAGATTGCAGAAATGGATGGCAATGAACAATATGCCATTGGTAAAATAACAGATGTAAGTGCTTCCATAGAAGAGAGAGAAAAACTAATGAAAAAGGCTCAAATTGATGGTATGACTGGGCTTTATAATGCAAGTGTGACAAAGCAGTTTGCACAAGATTTATGGGAAAAGAATACAGACGATGTAGTCGTAATTGTAGATATTGATAATTTTAAACAGATCAATGACTCCTATGGTCATTCCACTGGTGATAAAGTGATTACTGGAGTTGCAAAAATTTTATCCGATATTTTTGCGCTATATGGTATCATTGGACGTATCGGTGGTGATGAATTTATGCTCTATCTAAATGAATGTAAAGATAGACATATTTTAGGTGTTAAAATTCAGTTATTACAAGAGAAAGTAAGAGAACAGCTAGAAGATCGATATGGCGTCACATTAAGCATTGGAATTGCAAATTCTGCTGGATGTAATAGCTTTGCAGAACAGTTTGATAAGGCTGATAGGGCTCTTTATCATGTAAAAGGCAATGGTCGTAATGGAGTTTACTATCAGGGAGAAATAGACTAATAAGATTAGAAAATGAATCAGAAAAGTAGTTTTTCAAAAATAAGAAAAAGGATACTTTTCAATTCTAGTATAATATGATATACTATATAGTAATTAAAACTATGTTACGTTACAGTTAATACTAGGAGGTATTCATGAGCTATAAAATAGTCGGCGATAGCTGTTGTGATTACACAAATATCGAGAAAAATAAAAATGTTTATGTACAAATTCCATTAACTTTAGATGTGGATGGGGTTCAGATAAAAGATGATGATGCGTTTAATCAACAAGAATTTTTGGAACGAGTGGCAAAAAGTAAAGATTGTCCACGTTCCGCTTGTCCAGCACCAGAGGAATATATGAGAGCATATGAAGATGCAGATGATATTTATGTTGTAACTTTATCGTCTGAATTAAGTGGCTCTTATAATAGTGCAGTTCTTGCAAAAAAACTTTATGAAGAAGAGCATGGTCAAAAGAATATTCATATCTTTAATTCAAAATCTGCATCGGCAGGTCAGTTACTAATATGTCGTCTGATTGAAGAATTAGTAGAATCAGGACTTTCATTTTCAGAAGTTATAACAAAGGTAGAAAGTTATATTGAAGGATTGGATACGTATTTTGTCTTAGAAACCCTTGACTTTTTAAGAAAAAATGGGAGATTATCAAGAGTTCAAGCGCTATTAGCGAGTGCACTTAACATAAAACCAGTTATGGGTGCTGAGAATGGAACGATTATAAAGTTATTACAAGCAAGAGGAATGAATAAAGCTGTCAGTGCTATGATTGATACAGCTATTGCACGTTGTAAGCATACAGAACAAAAGAATTTGATTATAGTTCATTGTAATTGTTTGGAACGAGCAAAGAAGGCAAAAGAAGAGATTGAACAAAAAGCGAATTTTAAGAGTGTTGATATTGTAGATGCAAGAGGTGTAAGTAGTCTCTATGCAGGAGATGGTGGAATTAT
>JADIML010000092.1 GCA_017694765.1 Candidatus Scybalomonas excrementavium | reverse complement strand
AGTAAATATTTATTATTAAAATTAAATAAAATTATTTATAAAATATAAAAATGTGATAAATTATAAATGATACGTACTAAATATTTTTTTCTATTTTCATAAAATATTCTTTCCAATATCTAAAATAATCGAATATATCTGCACTTCTCTCTTCCCTTTTTGATAGAATCTTCGCTAGTTTCTTTAGATTCATGCACGCAAAAGTAAGTCCGGCTTTCATTTCCATCCGTGATTTTCCTTTATACTGCGTATAACGAAATCCATGTTGTTCTTTTGCTATTCTAAAGATTTTTTTATTTGATTATTCACAAGGGAAAGAATTGTATTAATCAAAGATTTCAATGCATAAACAAGAATCATTTTAAAAAGAAGAACTATTCTGGAGGGCTTTTCTTTTATGAAATTTATAAGTCTATAGTTATAAATAAGGGAGGAATTATTTTATTTTTATTTCTTATCATGCAAATATGTAGTTTTTTTAAATTTTCTTATTTTATTGATAAGGAAGAATTTTATTATAAAGAATATTCAAAAATTCTTAGTGGGTCATTGACGGAGGAGAAAATACAACGAAACAAAATGCATTAAAAAGAGCATATCATCAACATATGGAATGAGAGGAGATAAAAAAACAAGGAATGCATGTAGAGTATATTTATAATACTCCATGGAAGTTTCTATTTGGAGCAGATGTGAAAAAGAAAGAAATTACGAATTATGGGAAAACGTGTTTCTTTATGATTCTTTTTGCTTTTTCTTATAAGATAGGGAATCGAATACTGACTCTGTTAATGGGAACTATATTCTTTTTACTGCTTATTTTAGTTTTATTATTCCTCTAAAGAAAGAAGTGAAGGAATTAGGAAGAAAATATGGATAAAATTCCTGATTTCACACACAATAATCTCAAAGGAAAAGGAAAGACGAAGGAACTTTTTTTCTATGGTTTTCAGTTCTGGTATTTTATGCTAAAATAATGAGAGAACAAAAAAGATTGCAGTTGCCATTCTTTTGTTGTCATTTTTCATTGAAGAATGTCTTAGCATTTTGGACTTATAAATGAGTTAGAAAACGAGGTAGAGAAAATGAAACGAGTATTAGAAGGTTTACAACCAAAACGAGTATTTGAGATTTTTGAGGATTTAACAAAAATTCCTCATGGTTCAGGAAATTTACAACAGATTAGTGATTACTGTGTAAACTTTGCAAAAAATCTTGGTTTAGAAGTGCGTCAAGATGAATTTTTAAATGTTGTTATCGTAAAAGAGGCATCCAAAGGATATCCAAGTGATAAAACTGTTATGATGCAAGGACATATCGATATGGTTTGTGAAAAAAATCAAGATAATCCAATTAATATGGAAAAAGAACCATTAAATATTGGAATTGATGGAGATTGGATTCATGCCAACGGAACAACATTAGGTGGAGATGATGGAATTGCAGTGGCATATGCCCTTGCTATTTTAGAAGATACAACATTAGAGCATCCAAGACTAGAAGTTGTTTTGACAACAGATGAAGAAACTGGTATGGATGGAGCGATGGGACTTGATGTATCGGATTTAAAGGCAGAGTATATGATTAATGTGGATTCTGAGCGTGAAGGTGAAATTTTAACAAGCTGTGCTGGTGGAAATAAAACAAAAACTCATCTTCCAATTCAAAGAGAAGTTATGGTTGGAGAAGTAGCAGAGTTGACAATTCGTGGATTAAAAGGTGGACATTCCGGGGATCAGATCCATACAGGGCGTGCAAATTCTAATTTATTACTTGGAAGAGTACTTCATGAGCTATTACCTCTAGGGATTCAAGTTGTATCTTTAGAAGGTGGTTTAAAAGACAATGCGATTCCAAGAGAGGCACAAGCAGAATTTGTTATTCCAACAAATCAAGTAGAAGCTACAAAAGAAATTGTGGAAAGAATTTGCAAAGAAGTACAATCTGAATTTGCTGTTACCGATCCAGATGTCATGATTTCTATTTGGATGCAAGGAATTTCAGAAAAGAAAGTTATGACACAAGAAAGTACGAATAGAAGCGTTGGGTATTTATTCCATGTCATAAATGGAATTCAGACAATGAGCTTTGAGATTGAACATTTAGTGGAAAGTTCTTTAAACCTTGGAGTTATGAGAACTACAGAAGATGAAGTGACATATACACATGCCATTCGTAGCTCCAAAGCTACATTAAAAGCATTTATTACAAAAAAAGTAGTAGATTTAGCAAAAGTATTTGGAGGAGTAGCTGAGACAAAAGGGGATTATCCAGCTTGGGAATATAAAAAAGATTCTACACTTCGCACATTATTTGTTGAAAAATATGAACAATTAACTGGAAAAAAACCAGAAGTTTGTGCGATTCATGCTGGGCTTGAATGTGGATTGTTTGCAGAAAAGATGCCATACCTTGATATGGTTTCTATTGGACCAGATATGCAAGGAATTCATACACCAGAAGAAAGACTTCACATTTCTTCTACAAAGAGAGTATACGAATATTTATTACTTGTATTAAAAGATTTCTATCAATATTGCAAATAGGAGTGTTCGTATGCGAAAAAAGATTCGCGCATGTCTTAAAACAGATTATATCATTATGAGTGGATATGTTGTGTTCACTGTGTTGACTATCGTAGCTTTTTCTTATTTGATAACAAAGCTAGATAGTATTATGGCATGGTTTTTGCATAGTATGCAAAGCTTTTTTAGAATTACGGCACCGATTTTGATCGGTGCCGTTGTTGCATGGTTGCTTGATCCTGTCGTTACTTGGTTTGAAAAATATTTATGTAAAATGAATAAGAAAAAAGTAGGGTATAGTAGAAAGAATCGAATATTAGCAGTCATATTTACTTTTTTATTAATATTTGGCGTTATACTTACTCTTTGTATTTTTGCAATTTACAGTATTAGTAAGCAAATACAAGGAGATAGTATTATGAGCATGAAAGCATTAATGACCAATTATCTAGAAAGTTTTGTGTCGTCTTTAAAACAACTTGATCATACGTTTTCTAGTTTACATCTTGGAGATGGAATTTTTACACAAATGTATGATCAAATAAAAAATAGTGTTCAAAATGGATTTTCAAATTTTACCAATGGGCTTATGGAAGTAACAATGAATGTGTCGAGTTACATTATCAAGTTTAGTTTGGGAATTATTTTAGCAATTTATTTTTTAATTGATAAAAATTTATTTTTGATTTATGGAAATGTAATTGGAAAAATTATGCTGGGAGAACGAGTTTATAATAGCATAAAAAGAAATGCAAACGATATGGATCGTATTTTTTCAGGGTATGTGCGAGGTCAAACAGCAGATGTTTTATTTATGAGTATTGCTACAAGTTTATTATTAAGTATCATTGGAATTCGATATGGTCTTTTGATAGGATGTATTGCAGGAATTTGCAATTATATTCCTTATGCAGGTCCTTTTGTAGCTTATATAGGTACGATTACATTTGGATTTTTAAATCATCAAGAGAAGCAAGTTTTTATTGCAATTTTATTACTCTTTGTCTTGCAACAGATTGATGGAAATTATGTTGGACCTAAAATGATGGCAAAAGGAGTAGAAATTGAACCAGTTTTTATATTAATTGGTGTTATAATTGGTGGAAGTATTTTTGGATTTCCTGGAATGATTTTAGCAGTGCCAATTACTGCTTTTTTGAAGTTGTTATTTGTTCGATTTTTAGAGAAAAAATTAGTAAAAATGGAGAGAAAAGAAAAGCATAGTGAGAATGGATAATATATATATCATAAAAGTAAAGTCTGAAAAACTGCTTGACAAGTAAAAATCTTTTCGATATGATAGCAAATAGAATATAGAAAAGGCGTAGAGAGAAACGAGTAATATTTTTGAGTACCTAAGAGAGAAGTCGGTTGGTGCAAGACTTCGGTTTAGAAAATATGAATACATTCTGGAGCCGCATACCGAAAAGAGATGAGTAGGCTATGTCCGTATCGCATACGTTACAATGCGTGGTGCTAATTGGCACTAAGTGAGGCTATTATTGTGAGATAATAGTAAAATAAGGTGGTAACACGGTGATAAGTCGTCCTTTATCGTTAGATAGAGGGCGTTTTTTTTATTTCAAAAGCTACAAAGAGTGTGCAATGCACACTTTGTTCTTTTATATTAAGAAAGGAGAGAGTGTTTTACACTCGAGAATACAAATGGAAAGAAATGTATATGACGTATTGCAAGAACGTGGATTCATTGCGCAAACAACACACGAAGAATTAAGAGAATTATTAGGAAAAGAAAAAGTTAAATTTTATATCGGTTTTGATGCGACTGCAGATAGTTTAACAGCAGGTCATTTTCTAACTGTTATGGCGATGATGCATATGCAACAGCATGGACATACACCAATTGCTTTATTAGGTGGTGGAACAACGATGATTGGTGATCCATCTGGAAAAGCAGATATGCGTCAGATGATGACAAGAGAGACAATTGAACATAATGCCAATCGCTTTAAAGAACAGCTTTCTCGCTTTATTACCTTTGACAATGATAAGGCAATTCTTGCAAATAATGCAGATTGGTTATTAAATTTAAATTATGTAGATTTCCTTCGTGAAGTAGGTGTACACTTCTCTGTCAATAAAATGCTTACAGCAGAATGTTACAAACAACGTATGAATCGTGCAGATAAAGGACTTACATTTTTTGAATTTAACTATATGTTGATGCAAGCGTATGATTTCTATGTATTACATGAAAAATACGGTTGTAAATTAGAAATGGGTGGAAATGATCAATGGTCCAATATTTTAGCAGGTGCTGATTTAATTCGCCGTAAAGTACAAGAGCCAGCATTTGGTCTTACACTTACACTTCTTACAACAAGTGATGGAACAAAGATGGGTAAAACAGTAAAAGGTGCTGTTTGGCTTGATAAAGAAAAGACTTCACCATATGATTTCTACCAATACTGGAGAAATACAGAAGATGCAAAAGTAGAAGAATGTCTAGGACTTTTAACATTTTTACCAATGGAAGAAGTAAGAAGACTTGGTGCATTAAAAGATGCACAAATTAATCAAGCAAAAGAAGTGCTTGCTTATGAAGTTACAAAGATTGTACATGGAGAAGAAGAAGCGAAGAAAGCACAAGAAGCATCTAGAGCATTATTTGCAAATGGTGGTATGAGTGCTAATATTCCAACGATTCATTATACAAATGAACAGATGGCAGAAGGTGTTGATTTAATTACAATGTTAGTGGATACAGGACTTTGTAAAACACGTTCTGAGGCAAGAAGAACCATTGAACAAGGTGGAGTATCCGTAAATGAAGTAAAAATTACAGATACAAAACAAGTCTTTACTTCTAGCGATTATAATAATGACGGTGCTTTATTAATTAAAAAAGGAAAAAAAGGTTTCTATCAAGTAAAAGGAAATGAAGCGTAAAAGTATTCCAATGGATACGTTATAAACGAGTAAGAAAAAGTCAAGATTGTGATAGGTCTTATGTGCTTATCACAATCTTGGCTTTTTTGTTACATGATAGGAAGTTTTTTAGAATGAATCATTTCCACTATGTAAAAAGAAATGTAAAAAGAAGGATTCTACTGCTTGCTGGTCTAGGAAAAATGAAATTTACATATATTATAAAAAAATCAAAGGATACATCTATGGATCAAAGATTAGAAATGATTCAGAAAATGAGAAATCAGGAAGCGACAAGTCATTATCATTTAAATCAAGCCTTACAAGGAACACCCTATCATTCTTATGGAATGGGTGAAAAAGATTACATATACACGCCAAATAGAACAGGATATAGACAACATGAGTTTAGAGAATATGGGGGAAAAGAAGAGGGCAGTAGCTTTCTTTCTTTTAAAATTCGATTGATGTTAGCCATTTTATGTGGGATTTTTTTATTTTCAACTCGTACGTCTGAAAAGGCAGAGTTTGTAACAGAAGTTATTTCACACATTGGAGAAAATAAGACAATAGAAGAAGTTACGGATCAGGCAGAAGGATTTTTAAAACAGACAAAAGAAAGAGTACAAACATATTTATCAAAAACACAATAACTGCTATAAGATAGAATCGATACAAACCAAGAGAAATCTGAAACTTTACTTGCAGTTCTTACTTAAAATGTATATAATACTTTAGACTGGATTTATAAAAGAAAAAGAGAATCTAGTAGAAGATACTTTGGAGAACAAAGAAAGGAAAAACATGAGAAAACTAGCATTAGATGATGAAATATTATTAACAGTAGAAAAACCAGCAAGATATATTGGTAATGAAATCAATATGGTTGTAAAAGATAAGGCAGAGATTGATGTACGTTTTGCAATGTGCTTTCCAGATGTATATGAAATTGGAATGTCACATTTAGGAATTCAGATTTTATATGATATGTTTAATCGAAGAGAAGATGTGTGGTGTGAGCGTGTCTATTCCCCATGGCCAGATCTTGATAAAATTATGAGAGAAAGACAGATTCCTTTATTTGGACTAGAATCTCAAGAGCCAATTAAAGAATTTGACTTTTTAGGAATTACCATTCAATATGAAATGTGTTATACGAATATTTTACAAGTTCTTGATTTGTCTCAAATTCCAATTTATTCTAAGGAACGTACGGATGAACATCCGATTGTCATTGGAGGAGGTCCTTGTACATACAATCCAGAGCCATTAGCCGACTTTTTTGATCTTTTTTATATAGGAGAAGGAGAAACGATTTATTTTGACTTAATTGACCTATATAAGAAGATGAAAGCAGAAGGAAAAAGCCGACAAGAGTTTATAAAAGAAGCTGGAAAAATGGAAGGAATTTATGCACCATCTATGTACGAAGTAACGTATCATGAAGATGGGACTGTAAAGAGCTTTGATCCAATTGATGAGGATATGCCAAGAAAAATTAGAAAACAAATCGTCATGGATGTAAGCCATACCTATTATCCAGAAAAACCTCTCGTGCCTTATATGAAAGTGACACAAGATCGTGTTGTGTTAGAAATTCAAAGAGGGTGTATTAGAGGATGTCGTTTTTGTCAAGCAGGTCAGATTTATCGTCCCGTTCGTGAACGAGATGTGAATATGCTAAAAGACTATGCGATTAAAATGTTAAAAAATACAGGACAAGATGAAATTACATTAAGTTCCTTAAGTTCTAGTGATTATTCTGGGCTAAAAGAATTGACATACTTTTTACTTGATGAATGTCAGAAAAAGAAAATTAATATTTCGTTACCATCGTTACGAATTGATGAATTTTCTTTAGATGTTATGAGCCGTGTGCAAGATGTGAAAAAAGGAAGTATGACATTTGCACCAGAAGCAGGTTCTCAAAGAATGAGAGATGTGATTAATAAAGGTCTTACAAAAGAAGATATTTTAACTGGAGCAGTGAAGGCGTTTAAAGGTGGTTGGACACGTGTAAAACTATACTTTATGTTAGGTCTTCCAACGGAAACAGAAGAAGATATTAAAGATATTGCACATTTAGCAGAAGATATAGCAATGGCATATTATAGACTTCCTGCTGAAGATAGACACGGAAGAATTTCCATTACAGCAAGTGCATCTTTCTTTATTCCAAAACCATTTACACCACTTCAATGGGCAACGATGGTAAATATGAATGATTATAAAGAAAAAGCACATATTGTAAATGATGAAATGAAAGCACAGCATAATCGTAAAAGTCTAAAATTCCAATGGCATGATGCTAAGACAACAATTTTAGAAGGTGTGTTTGCTCGTGGTGATCGAAGATTATGTAAATCGATTTATGATGCCTATAAAGCTGGATGTATTTATGATGCTTGGACAGAACATTTCCAATATGAAACATGGCTTGATGTTTTTGAGAAGAATCAAGTAGATGTAGATTTCTATACAACGAGAGAAAGAGACTTAGAGGAAATCTTCCCATGGGATTTCATCGATATTGGTGTAACGAAAGAATACTTAAAGCGTGAATGGATTCGTGCAACACAAAACCAAGTCATTACACCAAACTGCCGTCAACAATGTGTTGGTTGTGGAGCGAAAACATTCGGAGGAGGAGTTTGCTATGAAGGTAAGAATTAAATTTACAAAAACAGGAAGTCTTAAATTCATCGGACATTTAGATGTCATGCGATATTTTCAAAAGGCATTTCGTAGAGCTGAAGTAGAAGTTGCATATTCAAAAGGATTTAGTCCACATCAGCTCTTATCCTTTGCAGCACCACTTGGAATTGGTTTAACGAGTGATGGGGAATATTTAGATGCAGAATTTGATGCCGTTGATACAAGTGAACAAATGCTAAAACGGATTAACGATGTTATGGTAGAGGAACTTCATATTTTAGAATTTAAAGAACTACCAGAAGGTGCAGAAAATGCAATGGCAAGTGTGGCAGGATCTGATTATTTATTAACGATTCGTGATGGATATTATAACAATCATACATTTTTTGACAAGTTAGATGATTTCTTTCAAAAAGAAGAAATTTTAATGATGAAAAAGACAAAAAAGAGCGAAAAAGAAGTTGATATTCGTCCAATGCTCTATGCACTAGAAAGACGTGGAGAACAAATTTATATGAAACTTGCTACAGGAAGTGTTGCAAATCTAAAACCAGAAACGGTAATGATGGCACTTTGTAAGGAATGCAATATCGAGTATGAACCATTTGGAACGATGACACATCGTTTAGAAACCTATATGTGGAATCCAGAGAATGAGAACGAGCTCATTCCTCTTGGAGCAGTTGGTCATGATATTATGGAACCAAAACGAGAACAAGTAAATGAGTAGGAAGTCTAATATGAGTGGAAAGTTAGTTGTTACAAGGCGAAATGAGCAAATCGTAACGGCTATTTATGAAAACAATCAGATTTGTGAATTACAATTTGATTCAGAAAAGATGATAAGAGGAGCTCATACAGCCATTGTACTAGGAAATATTTATGTAGCGAAAGTACAAAATATTGTAAAAAATATTAATGGGGCTTTTTTAGAAATAGGGAAAGAACAATTATGTTATTATTCTTTAACCGATAATAAGAAACCGATTGTCTTAAATGCTACCAATCGTAACTTTATTGCTGTTGGAGATTTGTTATTAGTGCAAATTCAAAAGGAGGCCATGAAGACAAAACTTCCAGGTGCTACTTCGTATTTGAATCTAACAGGAAAATATCTCGTATTAACAGTAGGAAAATGTAGCATTGGGATTTCGAATAAAATTCAATCATTAGAAGAAAGAAATCGATTGAAAACTTGGATGTCCAAGAAAATTTCAAAAGAGTATGGATGGATTGTTCGTACTAATGCAGAATTCGTTTCAGAAGAGAAATTAGAGCAAGAAGCAACTTTACTGATAAAAAAATATGAAAGTTTAATGAGTGTTGCAAAATATCGCACATCAGGACAATTGCTCTATGAAGCGCCAGTTCCTTATTTGACAGCTTTAAGAGATCAGAAAGAAGAATCTATTGCACGAATTGTTACAGATGATACTGTATTATATACCAATCTGAAACAATATTTAGAAGAGTATCAACCAGAAGATAGCCATAAGTTGGAACTTTATGAGGATTCGATGATTTCACTTTCCAATTTACTAGGATTGGAAAAAGAAATAGAAGAAGCCATACGGGAAAAAGTATGGATGAAATCTGGTGGATACTTAATCATTCAGCCAACAGAAGCGATGACTGTTATTGATGTGAATACAGGAAAAGCTATGAATAAAAAACGAGTGCAAGATCATTTTTTACAAATCAATTTGGAAGCAGCAAAAGAAATAGCAAGACAGATTCGATTACGCAATTTATCAGGAATTATTATTGTTGATTTTATTGATCTCGATACGGACGAAGCCAAAGAGACATTATTAGCTACATTGAGAAAATTTGTAGCCAAAGATCGAATTAAAACAGATGTTATTGATATGACAAAATTAAATTTAGTAGAGATTACAAGGAAGAAAATATTAAAACCAATTTATGAACAAATGAAAGAGAGGGGATAGTGATGTTTGATCGTATTGAGATAAAAACAAATGCCAAAAAAGCACTGAAACATTTTTATGTATGGGGATTACTGGCATGTTTCATTTATATGCTATTAAGTGGAGAGATTGGTGAACTTTGGAGTGGATTTCGTTCTATTTTCTATATGAATGGCGATGAAGGACAATCTTTACTTTCTACAATAAGTGGAACATTACTGGAAAGTTATCGTCATCATTCTATACCGTCAATTGGAATTCGTAGTATATTTTTGGCAGTATTTTTTTGATAGGTAGTGTTTTAGGAATCATATATCGATTTTTTATTGTAAATGTAGTGGAAGTTGGATTATATTCGTTCTTCTTAAAAAATCGTGAAAAGGAGACAAATATTAATGACATGGTATCTCCCTTTCAAAAAGAATACTTACATATAGTTAAAATAAGATTTTTGCAAAATTTATACATTTGGCTATGGTCCTTATTATTTATAATTCCGGGAATTATAAAACGCTATGAATATTATTTTATTCCTTATTTGTTGGCAGAAAATCCACAATTAACAGAACAAGAAGCTTTTCATCTTAGTAAAACAATGACAGATGGAGAAAAAATGAATTTGTTTATTTTTGATTTATCATTTCTTGGTTGGTTAATTCTTGGAAGTTTTTTAGGTGGTATTGGACAGCTTTTCGTACAACCTTATATTTATGCGGGAAGAAGTGAAGTATATGTCTGCTTAAAAGAAAGAAAGCTTTAAAATAAAAATACGTATTGGAAAGAGTTTCTATGATAGAATTCTTAACAATACGTATTTTTGGTTCTATAATAAATGTTGGGGTGGGTTTCCCACCCCAGCTTTTTTGTGTATAATAAAAAAAAACTCCGCTCTTCACCACAAAGAAACGGAGGTAACAATAATAAAAATTCAAGATCATTATAT
>JADIML010000091.1 GCA_017694765.1 Candidatus Scybalomonas excrementavium | reverse complement strand
GGAATAGGATCCATATATATGATATCAGATTTCCCAGTAGCATATGTTGTTGTAGGAGATAGGAGTAGCGATGTAAGAACAAGTCCTAATAGAAAAAATCGTTTCATAGCAGTAGCTCCTTTCTAAAAATTGTAAAAAATAGAAATGATAATAAAAGGAAAAAATTCCATTTATAAGTGATATCCTGTTAAAGTAATGAAAATAGGAGCGATTTTATTGCATGAGAATATGAAGCAAACAGAAAAACAAAAAGAAAAAGAAATTTATTAAAAAATGGGAAAAAAAGGAGAAAAGAATAAGAAATCACAGGAAAAAATATTGACGAATTTTTATAGATATGTTATGCTAAACAAGCATAGACAAATGGAAGAGGTCTTTTTTTTATGCCTTAATTTAACTTAACTAAAACGGAGGTGGAAGTTGTGCGCGTAAGAATCACATTGGCATGTACAGAATGTAAACAGCGTAACTACAATATGACAAAGGATAAAAAAACACATCCAGATAGAATGGAAACAAAAAAATATTGTAGATTCTGTAGAAAACACACATTACACAAAGAAACAAAATAATCAGGCTGTAAAGGAAGTGATCGTATGGGAGAAACTGGAAAAACAGAAAAAACCCCAAAGAAGAGCTGGTTAAAAGGACTCAAAGCAGAGTTTAGTAAAATTGTATGGCCCAAGAAAAATACCATTGCAAAAGAAACAGGTGTTGTACTTGTTGTCGCTATTATTCTCGGAGTCGCAGTTGCAGTCTTTGATTTCTTTGTACAATATGGTATGGATTTACTGATTAAGTAAAAAAGTAAAAAAAGGTGGAGCATATGGCAGAAGCAAATTGGTATGTAGTTCACACTTATTCAGGCTACGAAAACAAAGTAAAAGCCAATATTGAAAAAACAATTGAAAACAGACACTTAGAAGATCAGATCTTAGAAGTTATTGTTCCTTTGCAAGACGTAGTGGAAGTGAAGAACGGTACGAAGAAGAATGTTTCTAAGAAGATGTTCCCAGGATATGTTTTAATCAATATGGTAATGAATGATGACACTTGGTATGTTGTCCGTAATACAAGAGGTGTAACAGGATTTGTTGGACCAGGATCAAAACCAGTGCCATTAACAGAAGAAGAAATGCGTCCATTAGGCATTGATTTAGCAGCAGAGCGTGCGAAAGCAGCTGAAATAGAAATCGACTTTGAAGTTGGTGATATGATAGAGGTTGTTTCCGGAGCATGGAAAGGGACACTTGGACAGATTAAGGCTATTAGTCTCCAAAAACAAACAGTATCAATCGATATTGATATCTTCGGACGTGCAACATCTGTTGAAATCGGCTTTATGGATGTTAAAAAAATGTAACAAAAAATACGTTTGTATAGACAAACGGTGGGAGGGTAATTCCCGCAAATACCACAATAATCAGGAGGTTAGCTATCATGGCAAAAAAAGTTACCGGTTATATTAAATTACAAATTCCAGCAGGTAAGGCAACACCAGCGCCACCGGTTGGACCAGCATTAGGACAACATGGTGTAAACATCGTTGAATTTACAAAACAGTTCAACGCTAAAACAGCAGATCAGGATGGAATGATTATTCCTGTAGTTATTACAGTATATCAAGATAGAAGCTTCAGCTTCATCACAAAAACTCCACCTGCAGCAGTTTTATTAAAGAAAGCTTGTAATATCCAATCAGGATCAGGTACACCAAATAAAGTAAAAGTTGCTACAATTTCTAAAGCAAAACTTCAAGAAATTGCTGAATTAAAAATGAAAGATTTAAATGCAGCAAGCATCGAAGCAGCTATCAGCATGATCGCTGGTACAGCTAGAAGTATGGGAATCACTGTAGAAGAATAATTTTTTGTAAAATTTGTTTATTAGAAAATTATAAAATCAATACAGTAAAGCAGAAGATGTCTTTTCAAAAAAGGTTGACGGTAGAACCTTGATAAGACATTGGATGGTTTCACAAGCAACTTAGTAAGTGGGAGGGTAGCTCCCGATAATACCACAGGAGGTTAATTTTAAAATGAAAAAAGGTAAAAGATATGTAGAAGCTGCAAAGCTTGTAGATAGAACAGCTACTTACGATGTAGCAGAAGCAGTTGCACTCGTAAAAAAATCAGCTAGCGCTAAATTTGACGAAACAATCGAAGCTCACATCCGTTTAGGTGTTGATGGTCGTCACGCAGATCAACAAGTTCGTGGTGCGGTAGTATTACCACACGGAACAGGTAAAACAGTTCGCGTTTTAGTATTTGCAAAAGGAGCAAAAGCGGAAGAAGCTGAAGCTGCTGGAGCAGATTTCGTAGGCGGAGATGAACTCATCCCTAAAATCCAGAATGAAGGATGGTTAGATTTCGACGTTGTAGTTGCAACTCCAGACATGATGGGTGTTGTTGGTCGTTTAGGACGTGTACTTGGACCTAAAGGATTAATGCCAAACCCAAAAGCTGGTACAGTTACAATGGACGTAACAAAAGCAATCGCTGACATCAAAGCTGGTAAAATTGAATACAGACTTGATAAAACAAATATCATCCACGTGCCAGTGGGAAAAGCTTCTTTCACAGAAGAACAGTTAGCGGACAACTTCCAGACATTAATAGATGCAATTAATAAGGCAAAACCAGCAGCTGCTAAAGGTCAATATTTAAGAAGTGTTACAATCTCTTCTACAATGGGACCTGGTGTTAAATTAAACACAGTAAAACTTGCTTAATTGTCTTTTATAACTGCCATAGAAATAGGAATTTCTTAATTAGAAACTGCTTATTTCTATGGCAGTTTTTCTTTTATCAGGAATGAGTGTAATGATTCATAAAAGTACGAATTTCCTATAAAATAAAAGTAGTATATATGATAATAGAATTTGTATCAAAAGGAATAACGAGAGAAAGAGAAAAATTTTCAGATAAGAAGAGGAAATCTATATGACAGAAGTATTTATAAAAGCAGGAGCGTATATCTTTATTATTTGCCTTGCTTATTTTTTGAAAAAAATAAAATTTTTTAAAGAGGGAGAACATAAGATTATTTCAAAAATTGTCTTAAATATTACATTGCCAGCAGCCATTTTATCTAGTTTTGAAAGAGTGGAACATTTATCAGGACAATTATTTTTTATTTTACTCATAGGATTTTTAGGGAATGTAGGAGTATTATTTTTTGCATGGCTTATATGTAGAAACAAATCAAGAGAAGATAAAGTATATTGGATGTGTAATAGTGCAGGATATAACATTGGATGTTTTACATTGCCTTATGCACAAGGGTTTTTAGGTCCAATAGGTGTTGTTGTTACTTGTCTATTTGATGCAGGAAACTCCATTATGTGTACAGGAGGAACTTATGCGATTGCTTCTAATGTGATTGAAAGTGGACAGGGAGATAAAATTGATATAAAAGGAACTTGTAAAAAATTACTTTGTTCCGTTCCTTTTGATTGCTATTTGATTGCTGTTATTATGAAGTCTTTTGAAATCCCATTTCCAGCCTTTATAAGCCAACTTAGTACAACGATTGGTAATGCCAATGGATTTCTTTCCATGCTTATGATAGGTATGATGTTAGAAATTCATGCCAATAAAGAATATTTGAAGAAAGTATTTTCTTTATTAGCTGTTCGTTACATGTTTGCAGCAGTGATGGCAGTTATTTTATATTATGGATTACCTTTTGAGGCAGATGTTCGTAAAACATTAGCTGTTATTAGTTTTGCTCCACTGGCAGCGTTAGCTTGTGTGTTTACAGAACGATGTAATGGAGATATTGAGCTTTCTGGAATGACAAATTCTATTTCAGTAATTCTTAGTATGATTTTTATGACAATTTTAATTTTAGTCATTTAGATGAAGAAGATAGAAGGGGAAAAGGAATTAGCTATCAACAATGTGATAAAAACAATATAATAAATAAAAATGACATAATTATTAGTTGAGTAAATAAAATAGTTATAAAATATTCAAATGTTTTATAATAATTTTAGAAAATGGACACAGTTTATCAACAATTATAGGGTATATTAGTATTTGTAAGAACTTTTCATATATTTGAATCCTCTCCCTTCATTTATTAAAATAAAGAAAAAGCATCCTGATAGCATTCAGGGTGCTTTTTTTTCATATACATCATCCTTTTCTAATGATTGATAAGTAAATTGTTTTGTAAAAGATACACTGTAAGTTTTTCTAGCATAACCAGTTCCATAATATGAATGAAGGAAATTTCTAAAGTAAAAGTATCAAATAAGGAATGTATGTAAAGTGAATGAAAAAATCTTAAGAATATAGTAAAAAATTATTTAGGATATTTATCTTTCTTTCATAGAATAAACACAGAATGGACACAGTTTTT
>JADIML010000090.1 GCA_017694765.1 Candidatus Scybalomonas excrementavium | reverse complement strand
TTTGTATCCCTTCTTTTAATAATCCATGATCAATTTGACTTCTAATTTGATCTGCCATATGCTGATCAAGCTCTCCTGATAATCCAATGATTAAATACATACCTTGATATGAAATTTCTACTTCCATTTTTTACCTCCTAAATTTTTTATTTTCAAATACAAACGATAATAAGTTTTTTTCGAAAAAAAAGCAACAGTACGTCTGAATTTCTTCTTTGCGTACTGCCGCATTTATCTTTTGCTTAATTATTATCTAAGTATCGTAAATATTCTTGTGCTTTATTTGCCCTGTATGTGCCTGGGAAATCAGCAATAATTTTATTATAATATTGTTTTGCTTTTTTTGTATCCCCTTTTCGATCATAACATCTTGCTATAAAATAAAGAGATTCTACATTTTGATCATTCATTTTGTATGATTTTGTAAAAATTTCTAATGATTCGTCATATTGACCTGCATTGTATTGATTCCATGCTTGACTGAATAAAGACTGGGAAGCATATTCTAATGTATCTTCACTTAACTCCTGATATGCTTGTTTCGCAACATCAGTTTGTAAATCTGCTTCTTTGATATCCATTAATTGTTCAGCAGCAGATACGCGATCATTATTAGAGTAGTATTGACTTGCTAATAATAGCTTATCATATACACTTTTTGCTCCATCTCCTTGATATTTTTCAAGCTCTGCTTGTAACTTCTTATTTGTAGAAGTTAAATTTTTCACTTTTTTCTCTGCTTTTGTAAGAGCTATGCTTTTTCCTTGTAACTCTTCTGTCAGTGTAGTTTCCTTCTTTTTTGCTGATTCTTTTATCGAAGCGTTCATACTTGGAATGACTAAAAACCACATTGCAACTGCTGCAATCACTGCTCCTACTAAAATATAAATAAAGGTATGCATTCCTGATGCTGGTTCTTTATATTTACCAACTGGTTTTGTATGAATATTCGTATTTGTTTTCTTCGTTTCCTCTACTTTATCGACTGATTTTATTCCACTCATATTTAACTCATTCATATAACGAAGAGCTATAATATTATGAGCATCGATCTTTAGCACTTTTTCAAGAGGTTTTTTTGCTTTATCAGGTGTTCCTGCTTTCATATAAAGAAGTGCTAGTAATAAATGTCCTGCGACAAAATTAGGGCTGAGATTTAAAACTTTTTTTAACTGAATCAGTGCCATATCTTCATTATTTTGTCTTGCATACGTAAGTGTTTGATTATATTTTTTAACAACTTGATTCACATGTTCTAGCTTCGTTGGGTTATTTTGAATGGATTCCACATATTCTTTTGCCAGATTATCTTCTGGTTGAAAATGTAAACTTAATACCCACTCACTTAAAGCAGATACTACTTCACCCATTTCATAATAAACAAGACCTAATAAATTTCTAGCATCTGTTAATTCTTTTTTATATTTTAATGCGATTTTTAAATCTTCAATTGCACCAGATAAATCTCTTACCTGAGCTTTTTCTAATCCACAGTTATAGTAATAATTTGCTGTATTATAAGCCTTTTTATAAAGACTAACATCTACACCGCATCCACTACATATATGATTTTTAGGAACTGGTGCTCCACATTTGATACAATTCACCACTGTTGCCTCCTAGTTCTCTTTTTTTCTATTTCCTTGTGATTTGCTCATAATTTCCATCATAATGTCTGTCATATCTTTTAAGTCATTTCTATAAATAGCATCTTCTGCTTGTTCCACTTCTAAAGATGGTTTAAATTTCTTTAATTCTTCCTCAAAATTAATCATGGAATTTCCCCCTTTCTTCTTTTATATATTCATAGAGTTCTCCTGCAAGATATAAAGAACCTATACAGTATAAAACTCGATTTTTCTCTTTGGTTTGCCATAATCTTGCACTTATAAATGCCTCTTTACTATTTGGAATGATAGTCACATTCTTTTGTTTAGCTTCTAAAAAATGTGCTTTCATCTGCTCTCCATCTAAACTACGCTCTCCACCAACAGATGTAACAAACACAGTTTGAAACATTTGACTTTGAGCAAGAAGCTGTATCATTTTTTTATAATCTTTATCTTTTACAACTGCAAAGAGCAATGCTTTTTCCTTTTCTTGTTCTTGCATCGTTTCTAAAAAACGCCTAATTGCTGGTTCATTATGAGCCCCATCAATATAAACTTCTGGCAATACTTCTTCCATTCGACATGACCATTTCATCTTATAGATTCCATCATAAATGGCCTTTTTAGAAAGATTAGGAATAAGCTCATGTACTGCTAAAATTGCTAGAGAGGCATTTTCCACTTGATAGTCTGCACAAGTTTCTAACTTTAAATTAACATATTTAATATAGCTATTATGGAAACAAAAATCAATATATTTCTCAACCTTTTTTTGAATTTTAATAAATTCTTTTGAAAGTTTTATTTCTTTTGCCTTTTTTTCCACAGCTTTTTCATGTATTGTCTTTGTTGCATCTGTATCTGCTAAATACACAACTGGTGTATTTTCTTTTATAATCCCTGCCTTTTCAGCTGCAATCGCTTCTATCGTATTGCCTAAAATTTGCATATGATCAAGACCAATCGATGTAATGATGCAAATTTCTGGTTCCAATACATTCGTAGCATCTAATCTTCCTCCAAGACCGGTTTCATAAATCACATAATCTACATGACTTCTCTGAAAGATCAACGCTCCTATTACAAAAATTGCTTCAAAAAAAGAAACATGACTCTTTCCTTCTTGCACATGAATATCCTGAGCCTTTTTAAATTGTTCAAAACATTCTACAAAAACTCTTCTATCTACAGGTCTCCCATCGATTTGAAAACGTTCTTCTAAATCAATGAGATGTGGAGATGTAAACAATCCTATATGAAATCCCTCTTCTAATAGTATTTGACTTATAAATGCACAAGTAGAACCTTTTCCATTGGTTCCTGCTACATGAATGGATTTCTTGCTTTTATGAGGATTTCCAAGCCTTTCTAACAACGATAATACATTCTCTCTTGTCGTTTTTGCCGCAAACTTTGGAATATTTAGCAGATATTCGACTGCTTGTTCATACGTATCATTCATAATGCTCACTTCTTTTTTCTCATTATACATTCTACTTCTATTACTACTTCTATGAACTATGAACAAAAAGCGTGTCTTGATTTTCTTTTTTAAATCGAAAACACGCTTTTTCATAGTTTCGTATTAAAAACTTATTTTAGAAGCTATCTATCTTTATATATAACACTTTTTACTTATTTAACTGTGCTAGACGCTCTCTTACTTGTTCTAACATACTTGTATATTTTACAAGTTTTTCCTTTTCTTCATCTACTTTTGCTTGGGGTGCTTTACTCATAAAGCGTTCATTAGATAACATACCTTCTACACGTTTTACTTCACCAATCAGACGTTTTTCTTCTTTTTGAAGTCTTTCTAACTCTTTTGCAATATCTACTAATTCTGCAAATGGCATATAAATGACTGCATCTGGAATTACTGTTGAAACAGCATCATCTTCAATACCATTTTTATTTTCTTGAACAACAATATCACTTGCATAGGCTAGTGTTTGGAAGAATACACGTCCATTTTCAAAAATAGAACGAATAGATTCTTTCTCAGACACAACAAATACTTTTGCTTTTTTACTTGGCACTACATTCATTTCTGCACGAATGTTACGGATATTGCGAACAGCTTGTTTAATTGTTTCTACTGCAAATTCATCTTCTTCAAAGTTCCACTCAGCTTTATATTCTGGCCATTGTGAAATCATAATGGATTCTTCTTCGTCTTGTAACGTACAAAAGATTTCTTCTGTAATAAATGGCATATATGGATGAAGTAATTTTAATGATTGAATCAATACAGATTTTAATGTCCAAAGAGCTGCTGCCTTTGTTTCGTCTTCATCATTATATAATCTTGGTTTTACCATTTCAATATACCAATCACAGAACTCTTCCCAAATAAAGTCATACACTTTTTGAACAGCGATTCCAAGTTCAAATTTATCCATATTTTCTGTAACTTCTTGTGTCAATGTATTTACTTTAGATAAAATCCACTTATCTGCACCTGTTAATGTACTTAAATCGATATGAGCAGGAATCGTAGCTTTTTCAAGATTCATCATAATAAATCTAGAAGCATTCCATACTTTATTTGCAAAATTACGGCTTGCCTCTACACGTTCCCAATAAAAACGCATATCATTTCCAGGAGCATTTCCTGTAATTAACGTTAAACGAAGCGCATCTGCACCATATTTGTCAATTACTTCAATTGGATCGATACCATTTCCTAAAGATTTACTCATTTTACGACCTTGTGAATCTCTTACAAGCCCATGAATTAACACATGCTTAAATGGAACTTCGCCAGTTTGTTCTAAAGCAGAAAATACCATACGGATTACCCAGAAGAAAATAATATCATATCCTGTTACTAAAACGTCAGTTGGATAGAAGTATTCCAATTCTTTGGTTTTTTCTGGCCAACCAAGTGTTGAAAATGGCCAAAGAGCTGAACTAAACCATGTATCCAATGTATCTTCATCTTGAACCATATGATTAGAACCACATTTTGGACAACATTCTGGTTTTTCGCTAGAACGAGCTACTACAATTTCTCCACAGTCTTCACAATAATAAGCTGGAATTCTATGTCCCCACCAAAGCTGTCTAGAAATACACCAATCACGAATATTTTCTAACCAGTGTAAATAAATTTTATCAAAACGTTCTGGAACAAACTCTAAATCACCTTTTTTTAGAGCTTCAATAGCAGGTTTTGCCATTTCTTCCATGCGAACGAACCACTGCTGTTTTACCATTGGTTCTACCGTTGTTTTACAGCGATCATGTGTCCCTACATTATGCGCATGATCTTCAACTTGTACTAAATACCCTGCTTCTTCTAAGTCTTTTACGATAGCTTTTCTTGCATCATATCTTGCCATTCCTTGATACTTTCCACCTTTTTCATTGATGGTTGCATCATCGTTCATTACATTAATTTCTGGAAGGTTATGACGTCTTCCCACTTCGAAGTCGTTTGGATCATGAGCAGGTGTAATTTTTACGGCACCAGTACCAAATTCTTTATCCACATAAGTATCAGCTATAATTGGAATTTGACGATTACAAAGTGGAAGCTCTGCCATTTTACCAATCAAATCTGCATATCTTTCATCTTCTGGATGAACGGCAATCGCTGTGTCTCCTAATAATGTCTCTGGTCTTGTTGTCGCAATTTCAATAAATCTTCCTTCTTCTCCAGCAATTGGATAATTAATATGCCAAAAATGTCCCGGTTGATCCACATGTTCTACTTCTGCATCAGAAATGGAAGTTTGACAAACTGGACACCAGTTTACGATTCTAGAGCCTTTATAAATGTATCCTTTTTCATACAATTTAACAAACACTTCTTCTACGGCTTTCGAACAACCTTCATCCATTGTAAAGCGTTCTCTATCCCAGTCAGCAGAAGAACCCATTTTCTTTAGCTGATTAATAATTTTACCACCGTACTCTTCTTTCCATTCCCATGCTTTTTCTAAGAAACCTTCTCTTCCAAGATCTTCTTTTTCAATCCCTTCTGAACGAAGTTTTTCAATTACTTTTACTTCTGTCGCAATGGCTGCATGATCAGTACCTGGCTGCCATAATGCACTATATCCTTGCATTCTTTTAAAACGAATTAAAATATCTTGCATCGTATTATCAAGAGCATGGCCCATATGAAGATGTCCTGTTACATTTGGAGGTGGCATTACAATCGTAAATGGTTTCTTACTCTTATCAACTTCTGCATGGAAATATTTTTTATCCATCCAATTTTTATAAATTCTCTCTTCAATATCTTGTGGATTATATGTTTTTTCTAATTCTTTTGCCATAATATTCACTTTCCTTTCTCGAATACTGGATAAGGTGTACCTTGTGCATCCTTCTTTTTTGCATTATGGAAATAACTCATTCATTAAGAGGAATTTCCTATAACATAAAAAAGCACCCTTTGTCTCTACAAAGGGCGCTTTTGCACGGTACCACCTTACTTTTAATAACACAATTATTTGTTATCCTTATTACCTATAACGGGGCTAGCCGTCATATCTTACTGAAAAATCTATAAAATCTATGATTTTTCCCATTCAGATATGCTGTTCAAAAGCTACCTTCTCTTAATACTACTCAAAATGTCTTTCAGCCTTGGACATTCTCTCTTTATAAGCGCCATTAAGATACTCCTCTTTCTCATTACATTTCTATTCATAGTTTTATGAACTTTATTCTAATATTTATACTATAAAATAGTTACCCATCTGTCAAGCAATTTTTATTGTAAAATGAAATGATATCCTTATCTGTCTTCATCTCGATAATCATTTTTCCATTTTGTTAGTAATTGCTTTCTTTTCTTTTGATATTGCTTTTCATATCCTTCTTCTTTTAGTCTTAATGCTTTTTGTAACGTTTGATAGTCTTGGTTATATTCTAGGTTTGCTTCCTTTTCTTCCATTTCTCTTATAAAGTCATCATATTGCTTCTTATCCAAACCTGCTGTTTCCATTTCTTCTTGAATCACTTCTTTTTTCCCTAATAAATATAAGCTCATAAAGTAACTTTTTCTTGAAGTCTCTTCTTTTGCTAGTTCAAATGCTTTTTGAAAACACTCACTTGCCTCTTTATGTTGCATATTTTTAGCAAAGCAACTTCCACGACCATGCCACACAGCACCTCGTACTTTTTCATTTTCCTCTGTCTTTGGAAGTTCTTCTACTAAACGATCATATATTTTTCTAGCTTGTTTTGGGCAACCTGCACGGTATAATGTATCTGCATATTCTTTTCCTTGTAACCAAGTTTCTTTTAATCGTAGTCCATCAAGTTTTTCTACAATTTCTTTTATAGATTTTGCACTGAAATATGGATAGGCTTCTAAAATTGCTAATACATAGACTCTACTTAGTACATTTTCTCGTTTTAAACGTACTAAGTGATCGGCTAATTCTTTTGCTTCTATTTCTTCTAATAGCCATTCGATCAATTCCTTTGATACAAAATCCTCTTGGAATAGTGCTGTATACTGCTGAATATAGTAGCAAAGTTCTTCATAAGAATATATATTTTGACCGGTAACTGGAAAACAAAATGGTTTACGTGCCATTTTTGTTGTACATAAAATAACCCTAGCCATTTATTCTTCCCCTTTCGTCATCCAATGAAAATTTTTTTACCCAGATCCGTCTTGAAGATGGATAAAGTTCTCCAAAACCAAGATCTTTTACTTTCATATACCCCTCTTTTTGAGAAGTATACGCAATCTCTAATTCTACTCTTGTTGTCATTGGCGGTCTTTTTTGTATGCCTTCTAATGGAAAAATTTCTTTTTCTAATTCTTTTGTTCTAAGATTTTGATACACAATAACAATTTGCTTTTGATCCTCTAATACGAATTGTATAGTATTTTTTCTTCCATACCAATCACAACCTCCACCAACTACTGGTGCAAAACAAGACTGCCCTTTAATCGTAGCAACAATTCCTATATCATATTGACAAAGCCCGTCTGCAAGCAATTTTGGATTTCTCTTTTCTGGCTCTTCCTTACCAAAGAAAAAGGCACCTTTTGTAAATAAATTTTGTCCAACAAAAGCTCTTTTATTATGACAAAGAACTTTCAAAGTTTTTTGCATCCAATCTCCTTCAAAGCCATCTCCTATTAAATAAACAATCGGTGTTCGATATCGATAAAAGACATTAACTAGCATGGTAGCAAATTTTTCATCTTTACTCTCTCCCTTAATTCGTCTAAACTCTCCTGTCAATGGCACTGTTTGGACTTGAAGCATATCTCCTGCTGGTGTTCTTCCTAAATATTGATACGAAATTTCATCCCCATAATATTCAATTAACCCTACATTTCTCACTCCATGACATGCTTCTTGATGAAGTGCAAATGCTGTAAATGCTGTACTATGCATAATTCGTTGTACGATTACATTTGGTAAGGCAAGTTCCTTTTGTAATGTTTCCTCTAACTCTTTAAGAAGATATTTTTCATGTTCTGCTGTTAAAACAATTCGATCAAATTGTAAGGTTCCAACCACATGTTTTATATGTAATGCGATCATTTTTACAAAAAGTTGCTTTGGGGTATAGCTTTCCTTTCCAACAATAATTTCTTTTGTTTGGAATAGCACTTCCCACTTGTCAAGAAGAACGCCTTCTTCTTCCCCTTCTCGCATACAGGCTTCTTGTCCACTATACCATTTTTTTGTATTTTTTCCATAAAACAGCACATTGGGAATTTGAAAATTTCCCTCGGATGCTTCATAAGAAAATGGCTCTTCCATTCCTTCTACTTGATAACTCATCTGACTATAAGAAGAACGAATATCCATTCCTAGTAGATTTTCTTGTTTGACTGCTTCCATACAATTCCTCTCCATCATAATAATGTCCACTCACAGTTCATAATCTGTGATTTTTGTAAATAGTCTTTGGCAAGTTCTCCAAATTCTCTATCTTTCGTTTCTTGCATCGATACAAGTGAATTTAATGTGTCAAAACGATTTTCTGGTGTCATATGAGGCATTCTCTCTGGATAGAATGTTCCCATCTTAACCATTCTATCTAAATGCTCTTCTCGTTGCCAAATGGAATAGGAAATCTCTTCTTCTTGGAAAATAACAAGTTCTGTAACATAAATTCCTGGCATAATTTCTTTCATCTTCATCTCTCGAACTTTTTCTTTTTTCCACTCTCCTATTACTTTTAAACTATAACGTATATAATAATGACTTTCTCGTTGCCCTTTCCAACAAACCATTGTTTGAATGGATATATCTGTTGGTAGAACAATCTGATGAAACTTCTTAAAAAATGGCATAACGAGCCCTGCAATTAAAAATTTTTGAATATTTTGTTTCACCCAATCAATCATATCCTCTTCGATTGCTTCTTGTTCTGATAGATAATAAAGAAGTGCCATTTTACTAAAATTATCTGTAAGTTGCTCATCTAAAATTGCTGATTTTAAAGTCTGATAAAATTCCTCTGGAAACATTTTCTCCTTCATAAATCGATCATAACTTACATATCTTAGAAATGCTTTTGATAACATGTGATTTGTATTTCTTTCATAGAAAGAAGAAAAAATTGGAAATAAATCATCTTCGATACGTTCTTCAAATAAACTCTGTGCTAAAAGATTTTCTTCTAACTCTGGAATACGAAGAGTATGCTTAAATGCGGTTTTCCAAATGGTAATCATTTCATGTAAGGAACTAATCGTATATTTACCAATATATTCTAAAAGCTCCATGTCATATTGATGATTCCGAAAGGCATATAGGCACATTTCTAATAAGAGAGTATCTTCTTGTACATCCTTACTTTTTAATAAATAGGAAGTCAAATGTACTATTTTCTTTGGAGATACTCCATCATAACCATACAATTCTACTGCCTGTAATACAGTTCCATACATCCGTCTCACAATCATATATTCGATAAACTGATTCCGTTCTTTGCGATTATATACGTCTAATTTTACCTTCTTTAGATACTCTTCTAACAAATCACCTTCGTAATTTTCATAATAATAGTCGATAATTGTTTTTAGTATTTGCCAATAAAAATCTTCATCAATATCAGGTAGTTGTAACACTTGCTTAGCAACTTGAATCGATTTTGCATCCGATTTTCCATGATTTAATGTATGTCTCCCTAATCGATAGAGTAACATTGGATGTTCTTGACTATGCTCATAGCAAAGTCGAATATATCTACTGTCTTCAAATAGTGTTTGTAATTCATAGGAAATAGTATTTGCATACCGTCTCCCTAATTTATCAAGCAATAAAATTTGATAATTTTCTGTATACAAATCTACATAAGCTATATGATTAGTAAACGGAACATATTCAACTTTTTTTGTTTCCTCATGATATAAAATAGCACCAGTTATGAGAGGATGATGACAAACTAATTTCTTCTTAAACAAAATACCAGGCAATGTATGTATCATTTCCTCACTTAACAAAATCTGCTCAAAATTTTGTTTGTATAAATAAAACAAATGATCGTTTATCTTTCCTTTCTTCATTTGTTCTTTTAGAAAAGTTTGTATTTTTTCACCATATTGATACAAAATACCATCATAGTGTTTCTCATTATGTAAAATATTTGCAAATAAGTATTCTCTCTCATTATCAGGAAGTGGATCGGCATCAATAAAGTAGAGTAAAACAGAACGAGGAATCAACTCATAACACGTTGTATCCATACTTCGAATAAATGCTTCACATAATCCAATTAATTTTAAGGAACTCTCAATTCCTTTTTTATAATATCTATGATATTTATGTTCGACACGATCTCCCTTGATCAGATTTCCACATAAAATTGTCAAATATTCTTTTAATGGATTCTTTTTATAAAACTGTTCTGCAACTCGAAATACTTTTTTGGAAAATTGTTTTTGTTGAAATACAAGTTGCATAAAACGGTCAATCAGACGAGGAGATACAAAGTCATACCGATTTCCCCATTGCAATGCTGCAAGCTGTGCATTGGTAATTTCAGAAAGTAGTTCCACTTCTTCATTCATATCTTTTACCATCTCATAGTATAAAAAGGGACTATGAAATCCCGATTCATAAAAGGATAGGAATAGCTTTTTACGCTCTTTTTTATTCTTTACAACTTCTTCTGGTATTTTATTTAGAAAGCGAATACTATAATCTTCTGGCAAGATTGTTTTTCGCCCTTCTTCTGATTCTTGGATCTGTAAAGCATACGTTCTCTCTCTCTTCTTATATTCTTCTTCTGTAATATGATTGGTACCATATAAAAACCAACTTTCATAAAGTGCAACCATATCTCGTTTCCATTGTAATTTCTGATGGAGTTTCTCACATTCCATACGAGCTTCTTTGCCTGCTTGATAGCAAATTGGAACCTGTATGATTTGCTCTCCACAATAAATCGTAAGCGCTGTCTCCCAGCTATGTATCGAGCGACTTTTCTCTGCTATAAAAATCTTTACAACTGCTATATTATCATGAAAATCCTCTTCGTGTAAGATTTCCTTTTCTAACGTGAAATAGGTGCTATCTGTTTGTAACAAAGCTCCTACATATCCTTTACAGTTTCTTTCAATCTCTAATATATATTCCTCTTTCTCCTGATCGATTTGTAACTCCCTTTGTTTTACTGTTACATGTATCTTTGATTTTTTATGAGCACAAACTAAAAATTCTTCCATTGCTTGAGCAATCGAACGACTTTCTTTTAAACCTTGATATAATAACTGTAACTTTTTATTTTGTTTTAAAAAGATCTTTGGAAAATCATTTGAGGAAAATAATCGCAATGCTTCTTCTTTGGATTCTTTGGCTAATTCACCAAATTCCTTTAATTGATTCATTTCTCCAAGAGAGGTTATACGATATGTATCCTGAATGGTCACTTCATATGGAATGTGAAATTCACCACCATCTGTTATAAAAATAAACTGCCCTTTCTCCTTTTGCCCCTCTTCATAATGAAAGGCTTCAAAACGATAGTGTACTGTATATTCTTCTTCAATAAACTGTGATGCACAAAGTAATTTCATTCTAGGATGTGTCGATAGAAGAAAGCCTTTTATTGGTTCTCCATTTTTAGAAAGAATCTCAAAACTTCCTTCTGATATCTCATCTTTTTGAACACAAAGTTCGATTGCTTCTACTGAAATCTCTACTTCTGGTTTTCGAATATCAAATTTTCCTTCTGATATTTGCCCTATTTTTTTCCTCATTTGTTATCACCTGCCTATTTATTTCTAAAAAATGATCATTCTATCTATTTTTTTTATCTCAATATTCCATTTTATTATAACAGTATTTCCTAAAAAAACAAAGAATTTTCGCCAGGAAACGACATCGTAAATCATTTTCTTCTTCCCCCCATTCTCTTTTTGTATTATAATAAAAAAATAATTAGAATTCGATTACAGATAAAATGAATTAGAAAAGAGGTTATTAATTATGCTTCAACCAAAAGAACACTTTCATGGCTGTCTCTTATACACATCTC
>JADIML010000089.1 GCA_017694765.1 Candidatus Scybalomonas excrementavium | reverse complement strand
ATATCGATAAAGAAAGTGAGGTTTTCATAAGATGAATCGACAAAAATGTGCCATAATCGGATGTGGAGCTGTTGGTGCAACTATTGCATTTCAACTTGTAAATAGTGGATTATTTAATGAAATTGTATTATTAGATGTGAATAAGAAAAAGGCAGAGGGAGAAGCTATGGATATTGCCCATGGAATTCCATTTGTTCAGCCAGTAGATATTTATGCAGGAGAATATTCTGATTTAAAAGATGCGTATCTCGTGATTATTACGGCTGGGGCAAATCAAGCTCCAGGGGAAACACGAATTGATTTAATTCACAAAAATGCAAAGATTTTCAAAAGTATTATTCCAGAGATTACAAAATATAATCAAGAATGTATTTTATTAGTAGTGGCAAATCCAGTAGATATTTTAACAAGTATTGCATTAAAATTAAGTGGTTTTCCAGCAGAGCGAGTAATTGGAAGTGGTACAGTTCTTGATACAGCACGTTTAAAATATAAAATGGGTGAACAAATGGGAATTGATACAAGAAATGTTCATGCCTTTATTATTGGAGAACATGGAGATAGTGAATTGGCAGTTTGGAGTAGTGCCAATGTAGCTGGAATTCCTATTGAAGAATACTGTGCAAAAGGTGGAAACTGTGGTAACTTTGAAAGCCGAGATGTCATTTATGAAGAAGTAAAAAATAGTGCTTATGAAATTATTGAAAGAAAAGGTGCTACGTATTATGGAATTGCAGTGGCTGTGGAAAGAATTGCCCAAGCCATTGTAAGAGATGAACATTCTGTTTTAACCGTATCAAGCCTTATGCACGGACAATATGGAATTGAAGGCATTTGTCTTGGAATGCCTGTGATTGTAGGCGAACGAGGTGTGGAACGAATGATGGAAATTCCACTAAATGAAGAAGAGCAAAAGAAATTACAAGATTCCGCACAGACGTTATTAAAAGTATTGGAAGAAGAATTATAAAATTTTGTATGCAATGAGTGGTGGGGGCTGTTTTATGGAGCAGTCCCTACGAATCTTTCATGATATTTTGTTACATAGGATCAGAACAAAGATAGAGTTGAAAACTATAAAATATTTCTAAGTATTTTTATATAACAAAGGAATATTTTGGTTAATTTTATAGATGATTTTGTTCACAAGTAACGTTACAATAAAAGAAAGATAAGAATACTTGAGCATACGAAAGGAGAAATTTTATGTTACAAGTCGGAATGAAAGCACCAGACTTTACATTATTTGATAAAGATGGGAATGAAGTGACATTAAGTAGTTATTATGGAAAGGGAACACCAGTTGTTGTATATTTTTATCCAAGAGATAATACACCTGGTTGTACAAAACAAGCCTGTGCATTTCGTGATCTTTATGAAGACTATAAAAAACTAGGAGTACCAGTGATTGGTATTAGTAAGGATAGTGTCAAATCACATTTTAATTTTGCACAAAAACATGAGCTTCCATTTGTATTAGTGTCCGATCCCGATAGAAAGGCGATAGAAGCATTCGATGTATGGCAGGAAAAGAAACTCTATGGCAAAGTTAGCATGGGTGTTGTAAGAACAACTTATGTGATTGATGAAAATGGAGTCATTGAACAAGTATATGAAAAGGTAAAACCAGATAAAAATGCTGTAGAGATTTTAGAATATTTACAAACAAGATAAACGAAAAAATATTTGCCTAAATAATACGAATAATGGTAAAATGAAAAAGATAGATTCCCACTTTACGCAATTTGCAAAAGAGTGGGTTTCTTTATGTAAGAAAAAGTAGTTGGTTGGTATAGTAAAGAAAGGAAATGGAACGTGAGATTATTACAAAAACAAATAGGAACGTTACCAGTTATTTTAGCGTCTGGTTCTCCAAGAAGAAGGGAAATTTTAGAACAAGTTGGAATTGCTCATACAGTTATGGTGAGTGAAATTGATGAGAGAATTACAAAATCAAAACCAGAGCAAGTTGTAATGGAATTAGCTACACAAAAAAGCGAGGATGTTGCTTCAAAAGTGACAGAAGGAGTAGTCATTGGTGCAGATACTGTAGTAGCCTTTGATGGTAACATACTTGGAAAGCCAAAAAGTGAAGAAGATGCTTTTTTAATGTTAAAAACATTAAGTGGTTGTACACATTCTGTGTTTACAGGAGTGTGTATGATTTTAAAAAAAGATGGTGCTACTGTGGATAAATCCATTTTTTATGAAGAGACAAAAGTAATGATGTGTGAGATGACGAAAGAGGAGATAGAAGATTATATTGTAGGAAAAGAACCTATGGATAAAGCAGGAGCTTATGGGATTCAAGGAGAGGCAGGCATGTTTATTGAGCGAATTGATGGAGATTATTATAATGTAGTTGGTTTACCAATTGCAAAAGTTGTACAGGAAATGAAACATTTACTTTATAAATAGAAAGGAGAAGTCATGAAAAAACGGTGTGTATCAATTTTAATGGCAACGCTTTTGGCACTATCTTTGGCTGGATGTAATAGTGTAGTTTCAAAGAAGAAAGAAGGTGTCTTTTCTATTTTAACATCTTTCTATCCGATGTATGTGATAGCATTAAATGTGGCAGATGGAGCAAAAAATGTAGAAATTAGAAATTTAGCCAGTCCTTCTACAGGCTGTTTGCACGATTATCAAATGAAACCAATGGATATGGTCAATATGGAACAAGCAGATGTTATGATCATTAATGGAGCAGGTATGGAACAATTTCTAGAGGATGCAAGGAAGACAGTACCGAATCTACCTATTATTGATGCAACAGAAGGTTTAACATTATTAGAATCGGAAAGTTCTCATGTTCATGGTGAAGAAGTGCATAGTCATGATGAACATGTACATGAAGATGGGCATGTGCATGAAGATGAGCATGTACATGAAGATGAGCATGTGCATGAAGATGAGCATGTACATGAAGAAGGGCATGTGCATGAAGATGAGCATGTACATGAAGAAGGGCATGTACATGAAGATGAGCATGTGCATGAAGATGAGCATGTACATGAAGATGGGCATGTGCATGAAGATGAGCATGTACATGAAGATGGGCATGTACATGAAGATGATCATAGCCATGGAGAATATAATGCACATGCTTGGCTTAGTTTAGAGCTTTATAAGGAACAAGTTCAAATTGTAGCAGATAAACTTTCTAAAGAAAATCCAGAAAATGCAGAAATTTATAAAAAAAATGCAAAGGAATACCAAGATAAAATTGATTCTTTGATAACATTAGAAGAAGAAGTAAAAGAGGTAACAAAAGGAAAGAAATTAGTAGTATTACATGAGGCATTTGCATATTTAGCAAAGGATCTAGGGATGGAGCTAGTAGGTTCTTTGGAAGTGGAATCTGATGCTGGATTAAGTGCTGGACAAATTCGTTCTATTATTGAAAATGTAAGAGAAGCAGGTGGGGATCTGTTGCTTTCTGAAAAACAATATTCAGGAAAGATAGGATATACACTGGAACATGAAATTGGAATTTCTGATCTTACATTGGATTCTTGTGTCACTGGAAAGACAGATAAAGATAGTTATTTAAAGGCGATGGAAGATAATTTAAAAATATTAAAGGAGGCTTTTTCGGATGGGACACAGTTGCGGTTATCATTGTATTAAAATTGAAAAACTTGGAGTAACGCTTGACAGGCAGCAAATCCTTAGAAATGTGAATATACACATTCATTGTGGACAGTTGACTACGATTATTGGACCAAATGGAGCAGGAAAATCTACATTGATCAAAGCATTAATTGGAGAGATTCCACATGAAGGGGAGATTAAATTTCGTGATATTCGAGATGATAAACCGATTAAATTAAAAATTGGTTATGTGCCACAGCAGTTACCATTTGATAAAAATACACCATCTACGGTATATGATTTATTTGCTTCTTATATTAGTAAGAGACCAATTTGTTTCTTTAAAGATAAAGCAGTATATGAAAAGGCGAAGGAACAGTTAGCAGTTTTTGAAGCGGATAGCTTAATTGATAGGACACTTGGAGATTTATCAGGAGGAGAACTTCAAAGAGTTATGCTTTCGATTGCTACATATCCAATGCCAAATTTACTCGTATTAGATGAGCCAATTTCTGGAATGGATCGAAATGGAATGATGCTTTTTTATGAGCAAATTGATCGTTTGAAAAAAGAATATGACCTTTCCATTTTACTTGTATCCCATGACCTTGAGTTTGCTTATGAGTATTCTGATAAAATCATTTTATTAGATGGTACGATTGTAGGAGAAGGAACACCAAAAGAAGTGTTTGAAAGCCGAAGATTTAAATCTATGTTTGGAAATATTCGCTACGAAAGAGGTGAAGTATAATGTTTGAATATCAATTTATGCAAAATGCTTTGATCGCTATTTTACTTATTACTCCTATTTTTGGGATTTTAGGTACGATGATTGTAAATAATAAAATGGCATTTTTCTCAGATGCCCTTGGTCATTCTGCATTTACAGGAATTGCACTAGGAGTTATTTTAGGGGTACAAAATACATTACTTTCTATGATTGTATTCGGTGTTATCTTTGCATTATTATTAAATTGGATTCGTACCAAAAGTGTAGTTTCTATGGATACGATTATTAGTGTTTTTTCTTCTTTTGGAATGGCAATTGGACTTGCAATTTTATCATTAGGAGGAAATTTTGCTAAGTATAATAGTTTATTAATTGGAGATATTTTAAGTATTACAAGACAAGAAATTATTGGTTTACTACTCGCATTTCTTATTGTGCTTATCTTTTGGTATGTTTGCTTTAATCAATTACATGCCATGAGTATTAATCGTTCCTTAGCCAAAACAAAGGGGATTTACGTAGAGCTTATTGATCAATTATTTGTTATATTAATGGCAGTTGTTGTTATGTTATCCATTCAGTGGGTTGGGTTATTAATTATTAATGCCCTTCTTATTTTACCAGCAGCATCAGCAAGAAATATTGCTTATAATATGAGAACGTATCACTTATATTCTATTATAATTTCAATGTTATCTGGAAGTATTGGATTAGTGTTATCCTATTATTTAGGAATTGCTACAGGTCCAATGATTGTAATTGTAGCCTCTTTGATTTTTTTCCTTACATTATTATTAAGTAAAAAAAAGAGGCGATAAAAGGTGAATGATGAAGAAGAAAGATTTATATTTAATCATTAGTGTAATGTTATTTAGTGTTATTGCATTTTTTTGCATTTGGTTTTTTCAAAAAGATGGAACACAAGTAGTGATTACGGTAAAAGGACAAGTCTATGAAACAGTGAGTCTTTTCGAAGATAGAGAAATAGAAGTAAAAACGGATCAAGGAATGAATGTAGTTATCATTCAAGATGGACAAGTATCTATGAAGGAAGCAACTTGTCCCGATCAAATTTGTGTAAAACATAGTAAGATTACAAAAACAGGGGAAACTATCGTATGTTTACCACATCAAGTTGTTGTAGAAATTATAGATGATCAGCAAAAGGAGATAGATAGTGTTGCATAAAAGAGAAGACAAAATGAATAAAAGAGTTGCTTTTTATGGAATGTTTGTGACACTGGCATTAATCGCTTCTTACGTAGAGACATTAGTGCCCATTTCTCTTGGAATACCAGGAGTAAAACTTGGTTTAGCTAATTTGATTACTATACTTGTGTTATATTGTATGGGATGGAAAGATGCACTTTTTATTAGCAGTATTCGAATTGTATTAGCAGGATTTTTATTTGGAAATTTATTTGCGATTACGTATAGTTTTGCAGGTGCAATTGTAAGTTTTCTTGTCATGGTTCTTTTGAAAAAACTGGACTTTGGAACAGTTGCAGTTAGCGCAATGGGAGGAGTTTTCCATAACGTAGGGCAAATTGTATTTGCTGTCTTTTTAGTGGAAAATATAAGATTATTTTATTATTTACCAGTCTTGCTCATTTCGGGAATATTGGCTGGGCTTTTGATTGGAATACTAGGTGGGCATGTGATGAAAAGAGTATCAGGGATGTTTTAGAAAAGGGTTAGATCAAATAGATAGAGTTTATTGTATAAAAAGAAAAAAGTTATAATTTGCATATAATGAAACTAGGTGTTCATACGATTGATTTTAAAAATAGGAATGAGTATAATAAATATTATATTAGAAAGATAGAGAAATAGGATTAAATAGAAGAAAATTCAAAAATAAATAGAGGAGATTATGATGAGCAACATTGTATGCAATATTTTTATCATATCTTGTACAGGAAGTTTTCTCTATGGAATAATTTTATTAGCACAAACAATATTTTGTAAAAGGTGGACAGCCAAAAGACAATTGCAACTTTTACAGTGGAACTATCTATTTTATACAATTCCTTTTACATTAAGTTTAAAACTCATAAGTAACTATCAAGAAATAAAAAGAAATTTGAGCGTCCTGTTAGAAAATATAGTTCAACATAATATCTCTATATATGATTTACAAATAAAGTGGAAAGTGACGAATGTGCTATTTGGCATTTGGATAATAGGAGTTCTTTTCTTCTGGATTAATCAAGTAAAAAAGGAAAAAGAATTAGGACAGTTTATTGAAGATACAAGTGTTTTTACAAAAAAAGAAGTGGTTATAAAATTAATACAAGAGATACGAGAAAAGATAGGATACCAAGAAGAAATTATTTGTTATGAAAATCCATATTTGGAGGTTCCTATTGTAATAGGAGATCGATGTAAGAAATTAGTTTTGCCAATGAATGAAGAGAGAAGCGAAGATTATTATCTAATCTTGCTTCATGAAATGATTCATATGAAAAGAGGAGATATTAAAAGTCGAAAGAGAATACAAAGATTACAAGCAATCTTTTGGTTTCAACCAGTCATATATTATTATATAAATTCTTATCATCATTGGACAGAATTGGCTTGTGATGAAGAGGTAATGGAACTTCTTACGAAGAAAGAACAAAAACGATATATTGAGTTAGTTGTAGAAATAGTGACAAGAAAAGCTCATAAAGTGTACGTAGCAGCCGTTTCTTTTTTGGGAGCAGATAAGCAATTTGAACAAAGAATTGCACAAATGATTCGTCTATATAAAAAAGAAACAAAGGTCATTAGTTATGGGAAAGTCATTTGTATCTTTCTCATTTTAGC
>JADIML010000088.1 GCA_017694765.1 Candidatus Scybalomonas excrementavium | reverse complement strand
CTCATATTGATGAGTTTTACACCTGATGTAATTCTTCCAAGTTCGGAAATATCATTTACTTGAAGTCTAATTACAATACCTTGTGTTGTAATTAACATCACTTCATTATTAGGATTTACAGCTTTTACACCAACTACATTTCCTGTCTTTTCCATGATACGGTAACATTTTACCCCTTTACCACCACGGCGTTGTACAGAAAACTCTTCCATGCTAGTACGTTTACCCATTCCATATTCTGATACAATTAATAAATGCTCTCCTTGGGTATTTAGCTGCATACCGATAATTTCATCGCCTTCTGCTAAGTTCATACCAATAACACCCATAGAAGCACGTCCTGTTTCTCTTACATCTGTTTCAGCAAAACGGATACATTGTCCAAGTTTTGTAACGAGAAGAATATCTTTTGTATTATCTGTTGTTTTTACTTCAATTAGTTCATCGCCTTCTCGTAAATGAATCGCAATTAAACCTGATTTACGAATATTTTCGTATTCTTGAATTGAAGTTTTCTTAACCGTACCATTTTTTGTAGCCATAAATAAGAAATTGCCTTCATCATATTGAGCAATCGGAATAACCGCCGTAATTCTTTCATTTGGCTGAAGTTGTAATAGGTTTACAATCGCTGTTCCTCTTGCTGTACGGCTAGATTCTGGAATTTCATATCCTTTTAAACGATAAACACGTCCTAAATTTGTAAAGAACATAATATAGTGATGTGTCGTCGTCATAAATAATTCTTCGATGAAATCTTCATCGATCGTTTGCATTCCTTTAATTCCTTTACCACCACGATTTTGACTCTTGAAGTTATCAATTGTCATTCTCTTAATGTAACCGAGTTTTGTCATAGCGATTACAGTATCTTCTTGTGGAATTAAATCTTCTATCGTTAATTCTTCATCATCGAATCCAATGGCTGTTCTTCGTTCATCGCCAAATTTTTCTTTGATAATAAGAATTTCTTCACGAATTACGCGTAATAATTGTTTTTCATCAGCAAGAATGGCTTCTAACTCTGCAATTCTTGCCATTAATTCGCGATATTCATTTTCAAGTCTATCACGCTCTAATCCTGTTAATGCTTTTAATCGCATATCAACGATAGCTTGTGATTGTGCATCAGATAAACCAAAACGTTCGATTAAACTTCCTTTGGCTTCTGCTACATTTTTAGAAGAACGAATGATTTGGATCACTTCATCAATGTGATCAAGCGCCTTTAAAAGACCTTCTAAAATGTGAGCTCTTTCTTTTGCTTTATTTAATTCATATTGTGTTCTTCGTGTAACAACTTCTTTTTGATGCTCTAAGTAATAGTAAAGCATGTCATGGAGATTTAATACCTTTGGTTCTCCATTGACAAGGGCAAGTGTATTTACCCCAAATGTATCTTGCATTTGTGTATGTTTATAAAGCTGATTTAATAAGACATTGGCATTGACATCTTTTTTCAGCTCAATACAAATTCGCATACCATTTCTATCGGATTCATCACGAAGTTCTGAGATTCCTTCGATCTTTTTCTCTTTTACAAGGCTTGCAATTTTTTCAATTAATTTCGCCTTATTTACCATGTATGGTAATTCTGTTACAACAATTCTCTGCTTTCCAGAATTCATTGGTTCAATATCTGTGACTGCACGTACTTTAATTTTTCCTCTACCAGTACGGTATGCTTCTTCGATTCCTCTTCTACCAAGAATTGTAGCTCCTGTTGGGAAATCTGGCCCTTTTACAATTTGTAAGAGTTCTTCGATTTCTGTATCTCGATCTTCTAAAACTCGATTATCGATTAATTTTACAACTGCATCTATCGTTTCATTTAGATTATGAGGAGGAATGTTAGTAGCCATACCTACTGCAATACCAGAAGTACCATTTACTAAAAGATTTGGATATCTAGCTGGAAGAACTTTTGGTTCTTTCTCTGATTCATCAAAGTTTGGAACAAAATCCACTGTGTTTTTATTAATATCGGCAAGCATTTCCATAGAAATCTTACTTAATCTTGCCTCTGTATAACGCATTGCGGCTGCTCCATCCCCATCGACAGATCCAAAGTTTCCATGTCCATCGATTAAAGGATATCTTGTTGACCATTCTTGTGCAAGTTTTACTAATGCTTCATAAATAGAACTGTCACCATGAGGGTGATATTTACCCATCGTATCCCCTACGATACGGGCACACTTACGATGTGGCTTATCTGGTCCATTATTCAGCTCAATCATTGCATATAAAATTCTTCTTTGCACTGGCTTTAAACCATCTCTAACATCTGGTAAAGCTCTAGCTGCGATAACGCTCATAGCATAGTCGATATAGGATTTTTCCATTTTCTCTACAAGATCGACATCTTGAACTTTATCGAAGATTGTACTCTCGTCCATAATTACCTCCTATATATCCATTGTTGCATATTCTGCATTTGCTTCAATGAATTCACGTCTTGGTTCTACTTTGTCACCCATAAGTGTTACAAAGGTTTCATCTACTTTTGATAACTCATCTTCATCCATAGAAACTCTTAAAAGAACTCGATTTTCTGGATCCATAGTTGTTTCCCATAGCTGATCTGGATTCATTTCTCCAAGACCTTTATAACGCTGAACTCTTACATTACTATCTCTTCCAATTTGATTCATAATATCACTTAATTCACTCTCGCTATAGGCATACCAGATTTTCTTATTCTTCTCCACTTTGAAAAGAGGTGGTTTTGCTAAGTAAATATGTCCTTGTTTAATTAGCTCTGGCATAAAACGATAGAAGAATGTGAGTAATAATGTCGCAATATGAGCACCATCTACATCGGCATCTGTCATAATAATAATTTTATGATAGCGGAGTTTTGAAATATCAAAATCTTCATGGATTCCTGTTCCAAATGCTGTAATCATTGCTTTAATTTCTTCATTGGCTAAAATCTTATCAAGACGAGATTTTTCTACGTTTAAAATTTTACCACGAAGAGGTAAAATCGCTTGATTTGCTCTTGAACGAGCTGTTTTTGCAGAACCACCAGCGGAATCTCCCTCAACGATATAGATCTCACAGTTTTCAGGATTTTTATCGGAACAATCTGCTAATTTTCCAGGAAGTGACATTCCATCTAATGCACTTTTTCTTCTTGTGAGTTCTCTGGCTTTTCTTGCTGCATCTCTGGCTCTTTGTGCAAGCAATGCTTTTTCACAAATTACTTTTGCAACATTTGGATTTTGTTCTAAAAAGTACGTAAGCTGTTCACTTACAATACTGTCAACTGCTCCACGTGCTTCACTATTTCCTAATTTTTGCTTTGTCTGCCCTTCAAACTGTGGCTCACCAATTTTAACACTAATAATTCCTACAAGACCTTCTCTAATATCTTCTCCACTTAGTGCCTGATCACTATCCTTTAATATTTTATTTTCTTTTGCATAGTTATTAAATGTCTTAGTAAGGGCATTACGGAATCCTGTTAAATGTGTTCCACCTTCTGGCGTTGTAATATTGTTTACAAAGCTATAGCATCCTTCGTTATAAGAAGTATTATGTTGCATGGCAACTTCTACATATACATCATCTTTTGTTCCTTCACAATAAATGATTTCGTTATAGAGAGGATCTTGCTTTTTATTCAAATAAGCAACAAATTCCTTGATTCCACCTTCATAATGGAATACCTCTTCTTTTACAGATTCTCCACGTTCATCTCGAAGGACAATACGAAGATTTTTTGTTAAAAATGCCATCTCTCTAAGTCTTTGTTTTAACGTATTGTATTCATAAACCGTTTCTTCAAAAATCGTTCCATCTGCTTTAAAACGTACTTCTGTTCCTGTATGATCAGTTTCTCCAATGACTTTTAGATCATTCATAATCTTTCCGCGTTCATAACGTTGAAAGTGAATTTTGCCATCTCGATGTACCTTTACTTCCATCCAATCAGAAAGGGCATTTACAACAGATGCACCTACTCCATGGAGTCCACCAGATACTTTATATCCGCCTCCTCCAAATTTCCCACCTGCATGTAACACTGTGTACACAAGCTCAATGGCAGGACGTCCTGCTTTATGGTTCATTCCAATTGGTACACCACGTCCATTATCTTTTACTTCTATTACATTTTCTTTTTCAATTGTAATATATATAGTGTCACAAAATCCTGCTAATGCCTCGTCTACTGCATTATCTACAATCTCATACACAAGGTGATGTAAACCTCGAATTGAGGTACTCCCTATATACATTCCCGGTCTTTTTCGTACTGCTTCAAGACCTTCTAAAACTTGGATTTGATCTCCTCCGTATTCAGTACTCATTTTATTTCCTCCTAATTCTTCTGAACAACAGTTCCCTTATAAACTTCATAAATCTGATTAATCGCTAACTGACTATCGATAAATTCATCTAAGCCGGTACATGTAATCATTGTTTGGACATCTTTTATGCTTCCTAACAAAAAATTTTTTCGATTCGTATCTAATTCTGATAAAACATCATCAAGTAATAAAATCGGAGTATCTCCAATCATTCTTTTGACAAGTTCAATTTCTGCCAGTTTTAATGATAATGCTGCTGTCCTTTGTTGTCCTTGAGAACCATATTTTCTAATATCAATATCATTGACTTGAAATCGGATATCATCTCGATGTGGTCCAATCGTTGTGGAGCATTGTTTTTTATCAACAGCTCTCTTTGTTGCAAGCAAAGCTGCAAACTGTTCTGCTTTCACACTCTCCTCATAATCAAGAGAAAGAATTTCTTTCCCACCTGTTAATTTCTCATGAATCTCTTTTACGATTTCATTGAGCATGGCGACAAAATCTTTTCTCCGATTAATGATCTCTACCCCATATTTTATCAGTTGATCGTCCCATATTTCAAGTGTTTCTTCAAGATCTGGCTTAAAACCTATTTGTTTCAACAAATTATTGCGCTGTTTTAATACTTTATTATAACGAGCTAAGTTATGGAAATAGAGCCGATCAATTTGACAAAGTTCCAAATCTAAAAATCTTCTTCTTTCTCCTGGTCCATTTTTAATAATTCCAAGATCTTCTGGTGAAAAGAAAATAATGGTCAGTAATCCAAATAATTCACTGGATTTATGAATTGGTATTCCATCAATTGCTGCACCTTTTGTCTTTGTTCTCTTTAAGTGCATATCAATTTTATGAGGAACATCTTTCTTTCTTAGATGAACACGTATATGCGCCTCTTGTTGTTCAAAACGTATTAATTCCTTATCTGTACTAGCTCTATGAGATTTCGTAGTAGCACTGACATAGAGGGCCTCTAATATATTCGTTTTCCCCTGAGCATTATCACCATAAAAAATATTGGTTCCTCGGGAAAATTTAAGATTCAGATTTTCATAATTTCTATAATTCAATAATTCAAGGGATTCTATTATCATAGTATCACCATTTATTTCTCGATTTTAATTGTTTGGTTATCAAACTCAACCATATCTCCATCGTATAATTTTTTTCCTCTTTGTGTGCAAATTTCACCATTTACACGAACAAAACCATCTTGGATCACTAATTTTGCTTCTACTCCAGAACCTACAAGGCTTCCAGCTTTTAATGCTTGTCCAAGTTTAATATATTCATCTCTTAATTTAATGATTTCCATAATATTCCTACTTTCTACGCGTTAGCTGCTACATTGAAATTAACTGGTAAAATTAAGTAAATATAACTTTCCTGTTCATCTTTAATAAAACATGGTGCTTTTGGATTTACTAAATAAATTGTAATTTCTTCATCGTCAATGACCCGAAGCGCATCCATTAAAAATTTAGGATTAAAACCAATTAAAATATCTTTTCCTTCTTGTTGAATCATAATATCTTCTTTCATAGAACCGATGGATGACTGAATTTTTAATTCCATATTACCATCTTCTATATGAATAATAATAGGTTTTTTATCGGATTCACGAATTAATAAGGATGCACGATCAATACAATCTAAAAATTCTTTTTTATTAATTCTTATTTTTGTCTCATAATCACTTGATAACATTTGACTAATACGATAATATTCACCTTCTAACAAACGTGAAACGACTTTTGTTGAATCAAATTCAAACAAGATATGTTTTGCTGTAAAATAAATGCGAACATCTTTATCTGCATCTCCAGACAAGATTTTATTAATATCACTTAATGTCTTTCCTGGAACAACAACTTTGACAGAGTCATAACTTTCTTTTAGTTCGATATTGCGAATGGAAATTCTATGTCCATCAAGAGAAACGACATTTAAACGAGCTCCATTTACTTCAAATAACTCACCAGTCATTAATTTATTATTTTCATTATCAGAAATTGAAAAAATTGTTTGTCGAATGACTTCTTTTAATGTGAATTGAGATAAGGTAATGAATTTATCACGTTCTACTTCTGGTAAATGAGAAAAATCTTCACCTGATTTTCCAGAAATATTAAATTTTGCTTTCTCACATCGAATCATTGCTTGATAATTACTATCTGTTTCAATTGTAACATCGTTTTCAGGAAGTTTTCTTACGATCTCTGAAAATAATTTTGCATTGATTGCAATTTTTCCTTCTTCTAAAATTTCACCTTCTACCAATGTTTCAATACCAAGTTCCATATCATTGGCAGTCAACTTGATCTGTTGATTGTTTGCTTCAATAAGAATACACTCCAAAATAGGTAGTGTTGTTTTGCTAGATACAGCTTTTAGTGCAATAGATACACCATATAATAACTTCGATTTTGGACAAATAATTTTCATATTGTGTATAACTCCTTTCGGGGATTATTAGATAGATATATATAAATAAAATTCGTAGTCATAGTAGTAGGCACTGTTAAAATGTTAATAAGATAGGGGATCCCTCATAAAAATAGGGGATCCCTCATAGGATAACCTTGTGGATAACGATAGAACAAATAGATCCAAAAGAATTAGTTATCCACATAGGCTGATCATTGATAAATTCATACACACAAAAGTAACAGCTTATACACACAATGGTGTGAATAAAAAAAAGCTGCAAAGAGAAGAAGATCAGCTAGGATTGATCTTCTTAATAATAACTTCAATCGTATTTTTTAAAGATGGATTTTTGGCAAGATCATTTTCAATTTTTTCAGCACCATGGATAATGGTTGTGTGATCCCTCTTGCCTAACATATTTCCAACAGATTGAAGAGATGCTTCTGTTAATTTTCGACAAAGATACATGGCAATTTGTCTTGGATAAGCGATCTCCTGGCTTTTTTTCTTGGATACCATGTCAGAAATAGAAATATTATAATGTTCTGCAACCGTATTCATAATAAGTTCTGGCGTAATTTCTTTATGCCCTTCTGGTGTGATGAGATCTTTTAATGCTTCCTCTGCCAGTTCTACATTAATTGGCTTTCTTTCTAATGCAGAATACGCACAAATTTTATTAAGAGCGCCTTCCAATTCACGAATATTAGATTGAATGTTATTGGCTACATATTGCATGACATCATCATCAATATTTAATTCATCTAATTCTGCGCGTTTTTTAAGAATTGCCATTCGTGTTTCATAATCTGGAGATTGAATATCAGCTGTTAATCCCCATTCAAAGCGAGAACGAAGTCGTTCTTCTAACGTTTCCATATCTTTTGGTGGTTTATCGGAAGATATGATAATTTGTTTTTTCGCTTCATGAAGCGTATTAAATGTATGGAAAAATTCTTCCTGTGTACTTTCTTTTCCAATAATGAATTGAATATCATCAATGAGTAAAACATCGATATTTCGATATTTATTTCTAAATTCAGCATTTTTGTCATGACGAATGGAATCGATCAATTCATTGGTAAATTTTTCACTTGTTACATATAATACTTTAGCATCTGGATTATGTTCTAAAATATAATGAGCAATGGAATGCATCAAGTGAGTTTTTCCAAGACCTACGCCTCCATATAGAAAGAGGGGGTTATAGGCTTCCGCTGGTGCATCTGCCACAGCTAAACTAGCAGCATGAGCTAATTTATTATTATTACCAACAACAAATGTATCAAAGGTATACTTTGGATTTAAGTTGTTATAAATCTCTGGTGCTTTCGTTGGTTTGGTTTCTACGCCTGATGATTTCATAGCTGGAACGGAATTACCGATTTGACTTTCTAAAATGAAATCGATCATGTACTGATGATGAAGTAACTCTTCAATGGCCATTTGAAGGTACATATCATAAAATTTCATTTTAATAAATTCAATACCACGGGAATCCAGTTTACTATCCACAACAAAGGTGATTTTATCTTCCGTAACTTCATATATTTTTAAGGGACGTATCCAAGCATTAATCGCAACATGAGATACGTCATGTTCTTTTTCAACTAGGTAGAGAATGTCATCCCACTTCTCTTCAATGGTCTTTTTCATAGTATTTTTACTCCTGAGTTTCTATGTTCGATATCGATTTACATACTTTCACTTATATATATACTATAACAGATGTGGATTTTTTTCAATAACAGATTGTGTATAACTTTTTTAAAAACGATCACATTTTAATAGGAAGAAAGAAAAAATGGTGGATTTCTATGTGGATAACAATAATCACAAATTAACAGACAAAAAACGAAAGAAAAGTAAGAAAAAATGGAAAGAAAAGTAAGTTGTAAACAAGAAAAGAAAAAGTTATGCACAAGTTGTCAACATTTTGTGGATAACTTGTGTAACTTGTAAAATTTCTGTGTGAATGGGTGTGGAAGGAAAAAAAACATAGGAAATACTTGACGTTTGTTGGAGTGACACGTATAATAGGAGTGATGTTCTTATCATTATAGGGACTTTGCATGCAATTTTGCAGGAAGTCCAGAATGAGAATTTTGAATACTATATAAAGATTATTAGTGAATGAAATAAAAAGGAGGTGCCTTTAATTATGAAAATGACATTTCAACCTAAGAAAAGACAAAGATCTAAAGTTCATGGATTTAGAAAAAGAATGAGCACTGCTAACGGAAGAAAAGTTCTTGCTAGCAGAAGAAGAAAAGGTAGAGCTAAATTATCAGCATAGGTCGCAGTTAATGTGACCTTTTCTTTTCTTTATTGATTATTTTATGTATGAAAGAAGGCTGCCCATGGGCTTATTCTATGGGGAGTTCATAAATTGAGAACGAGAATAAGAGCATCTAAGTTAAGAGGATTTCAGTGTGAAACATTTTGAATCGTTAAAGAAGAATAAAGATTTTGTTACCGTTTATCAAAGCGGAAAATCACTTGCCAACCGATATTTAGTGATGTATAAGAAAAAAAATAATCTCGAATATAATAGAGTAGGTATTTCTGTTAGTAAAAAAGTTGGAAATAGTGTGATTAGACATCGAGTTACAAGATTGATTCGGGAGAGCAATCGACTACATGCAGATGAAATAGAAGTGGGCTATGATCTTGTGATTGTTGCCAGACCATCTGTAAAGGGGAAGGGCTTTTTAGAGGTAGAAAGTGCTTTCTTACATTTGGCTAAGCTTCACCATTTACTCATTGAGGTGAATCAAAGTGAAAATTGTTAAGAAATTTTTGATATATAGTATCAGATTTTATCA
>JADIML010000087.1 GCA_017694765.1 Candidatus Scybalomonas excrementavium | reverse complement strand
GTGTTCTGACAATAGACAGTGTATTCGTTTTTCCCAGTGAATTTGTAATTCGTATATAAAGTTTGATGATTAGAGCTTCCAGCAAAATCATATTTTCCATCTTTTGCAATGTTCCAAACTGTAGTAGGTTTTGAAATACCTTTAGACTCTATTTCTTCAGGTGAGATGGATGATAGTCCAAATAAATCAGGTAAAATAGATGTGTTTGTTTCTTTTGGGTTATTAACTTGTGCTGGAGTTGTGGTTGGAAGCATTAGTGTTGAACATAATGCTAAGGTTAATGTTGAAGCTAACATAATTTTGTTGAATTTTTTTAACATAAAAAAACCTTCATTTCATTTAAATTATACAACGTATTATATAAAAGATCAAGGAGAATAATGAAAAATGGATATTTTTAAACTTAAATTAATTGCATTATTAGCAATGATTTTGGATCATATAGCTTATTTTTTTCCTAATATACCTATGGCATTGATTTTTCATTGGATTGGTCGCATATCTGCTCCTATTTTTATTTTTGGTGTAGTAAATAGTATGCAATATACAAGTTCTAAAATTAAATATTTATGTCGTTTATATTTTTTTTAGTATAATAATGTCTATTGTTCAATCCTATTTGCATGTAGAATGGAAGATTTTTTTGAATGCGTTATAGGATTTAATATATATACTTATGGTGGAAATATATTTTATATAAGCTATCAATGGATTATGATTTTAGCACTTCCGTTAATATTATCATATAACAAACGCAAAGGAAAAAGTATGAAATTTTTGTTTTATTTTTTATACATAATACATATAATTATTCTTTATTTGATTAAACAATTGTTATATTAAACGTATCGCATTCATCCAATTTCTCCATTTCTAAACAATCTATTTTATTATCTTTGATACACTATAGCTCTATAAATCTATAGTATCAGACTGTAAACAAAGTTGGTATTGGAGCAAAGCTCCATACCAACTTTTCTACTTTTTAGAACATTCTTTACATCCTCTGGTATTTCTTGTTCTGTAGATTGTAAAAACAATCCACACAACTATTGATATAGAGCCCGATTTCTTTAAAAGGGAATCTCTGTTTCTTTTAATGGTAACCAGTTCTGATCTTTTTCACTAATCGTTAAACAATCTCCTTCTTTGATTGGCCACTGGATTCCGAGTTCTTCATCATCCCAAGCAATGCCACCTTCATCATTCGGATGATAAAAGTCTGTGCATTTATAGCAAAATTCTGCTTCATCTGTTAATACTAAAAATCCATGTGCAAATCCTTCTGGAATATAAAATTGTTTTTTATTTTCCGCAGAAAGTTCTACTCCAAACCATTTTCCAAATGTTTTGGAATCTTTTCTAAGATCCACTGCTACATCATAGACGGCTCCTCGTACGACTCTTACGAGCTTCCCTTGTGGATATTGTTTTTGAAAATGAAGTCCACGAAGAACCCCTTTTGTTGACATGGATTGATTATCTTGCACAAATTTCAGGTTTAATCCTGCTTCTTCCATATCTTTTTGATGATACGTTTCCATAAAATATCCACGCTCATCTGCAAAAACTGTCGGCTCAATCACATAAAGTCCTTCAATTTCACAAGGTGTTACTGTAATTTTTCCCATAATTTTACTCCTGTTTATCTTCGTTTCTTTTCTTCTATTTTGTGAACTATTTATCCTATGTTTATGAGGAAATTGTTTCTAATTCTTTTAAATATCGTTGTAGAGCATCTTGCCAACTTGGAAGGCGTTCAAATCCGTTTTCCTCTAATTTTTCTTTACTCATACGGCTATTGAAAGGGCGTTTTGCTTTTACTGGAAAAGCATCACTAGCAACAGGTGTTACTTGTACTTCTTTCATGCCAGCTTGTTTAAAAATTTCACAAGCAAATTCATACCAACTACAAATTCCTTCATTTGTTGCATGATAGGTTCCATATTGTTTCGTTTCTATCATAGCAACTAAAAGTTTTGCCAAATCTTTTGTATACGTTGGAGAACCAATTTGATCATTTACGACTTGTACAGCTCCACGCTCTTTTCCAAGACGTAACATGGTCTTTATAAAGTTATTACCATTGAGTCCAAACACCCATGAAATACGAACAATAAAGTATTTTTCTAATAGTTGTTTTACGACTTCTTCTCCTTCATACTTTGTCTGACCATATACATTAAGAGGTGCGATCTCTTCTCCGTCTGGTTTCCAGAAATGCTCCCCTTGTCCATGAAATACATAGTCTGTGCTTAAATAAATCATAGGTATGTTTTGTTCTTTACAAACTTGTGCAAGATACTTGGTTCCATTGACATTGATCTGTCTACATATTTCTACCTCATCTTCTGCTCGATCAACAGCTGTATAAGCAGCACAGTGAAAAACTCCATCAAACTTTGTCTGTTCCATGACAGAGCGAACTTGTTCTTCTTTTGTAATATCCATTTCCTCTCTATCAACACCAATGGCAGTATGTCCTTTTTTTTCTAATTCTTTGACTACATCATAACCTAGCTGTCCTTTGACTCCTGTTACTAAATATCGCATATTATTTCCTCACTTTTATGATTGTTTAAGACGATTGGCATACATGTTATCAAAGTAGTTTTGATATTCCCCACTTAAAATATGTTGCCACCATTCTTGATTGTTTAAATACCATTCAATCGTTTCTACAATTCCTGTATCAAATGTATAAATTGGCTTCCAACCAAGTTCTGTTTCCATTTTTTTCGGATCGATTGCATAACGTCTATCATGTCCCGGACGATCGGCTACATATTCGATTAAAGATTCTGGTTTTCCTAGTGCTTGTAAAATCGTTTTTACAACTTCTAAGTTGGTTCTTTCATTATGTCCACCGATATTGTATGTTTCGCCTTCTTTTCCTTTTCTCACAATTAAATCAATAGCAATACAATGATCAAGAACGTGTAACCAATCACGAACATTTTCTCCTTTCCCATAAACTGGAAGTTTTTCATCAGCCAATGCACGACTAATCATTAATGGAATTAATTTTTCTGGAAATTGATATGGTCCATAATTATTGGAACAACGAGAAATCGTCACTGGAAGTCCGTAAGTTCTATAATATGCCATAACAAATAAATCAGCACTTGCCTTACTAGAAGAGTATGGACTTGATGTATGAAGTGGTGTTTCTTCTGTAAAGAATAAATCTGGTCGATCGAGAGGTAAATCTCCATAAACTTCATCTGTTGAAACTTGATGGAATCGTTTTACACCATAAGTTCTACAAGCATCAAGAAGAACAACCGTACCCATGACATTTGTCTGCACAAAAATGCCCGGATCAGCAATGGAACGATCCACATGGCTTTCTGCTGCAAAATTAATGACAATATCAAACTTCTCTGTTTCAAATAAATTCATAATAAAAGAACGATCAGCAATATCCCCTCGGATAAAACGATAATTTGCTTTGTCCTCTACTGGTTTTAATGTTTCTAAATTTCCAGCATATGTTAATAAGTCTAAATTAATGATTTCATCTTCTGGATATTTCTCTACCATATAGTGTACAAAATTACCACCGATAAAGCCTGCTCCACCTGTTACTAATAGTTTCATAAATGTCCTCCTAATTATCCTATTCTATAAAAAATTTGTTTTCCTATATCCTAAGGTATTTATGACTTTTGTTATATCCAGTTATCTCCAACTTCCCTTAGCGATTCACAACATATATGATTTGTTATTAAAAATGATTGTTATAAAAAAATTAATTTCCATCAATATATTTTCCATCCATAACATCTTTTAAATAAGCACCATATTGATTTTTCTTATACATTTCATAAATTGTTTCTAGCTGATCTCTTGTAATCCAATGGTTTTTAAATGCGATTTCTTCTAGACAAGCAATTTTTCTATGTTGATGTGTTTCTACAGTTCGAACAAAATTAGTGGCATCAACCAAAGAATCATGTGTTCCCGTATCAAGCCATGTAAAACCTTGTCCAAGTAATTCCACTTCTAACTCACCATTTTCCAAATAAATACGATTTAAATCTGTAATCTCTAACTCTCCCCTTGCTGATGGCTTTAGACTTTTGGCATACTCAATAACACGATTATCATAAAAATATAACCCTGTCACACAATAATTGCTCTTTGGTTTTTGTGGTTTTTCTTCAATGGACACAGCTTTTCCATTAGAGTCAAACTCTACAATTCCAAATCGTTCTGGATCATCGACATAGTATCCAAAAACAGTGGCTCCTTCTCTTTTATTGGACGCACGTAATAATCGTTTCGAAAGCCCATGCCCATGGAAAATATTATCTCCAAGAATCATGGCTACATTATCGTTTCCAATAAATTCTTCTCCAATTAAAAATGCCTGTGCAAGTCCATCTGGAGATGGCTGTACTTTATACTGTAATCGAATTCCAAACTGTTCTCCACTTCCTAATAACTCTTCAAACCTTCCAATATCATCTGGTGTTGAAATAATTAAAATATCCCGAATTCCAGCTTCCATTAATACAGATAATGGATAATAAATCATCGGTTTATCATAAACTGGTAAAAGCTGCTTTGATGTTACCCTTGTAAGTGGGTAAAGTCTCGTTCCTGATCCCCCTGCTAATACGATTCCTTTCATTGTACCGTCCTCCTTTTTAACAATTTTTATTCTAATTCGTATCTTTATGTTTTTATTATACAGGATGACGTTACGTCATAGTCAAGAAAATAACAACAATATCTTTT
>JADIML010000086.1 GCA_017694765.1 Candidatus Scybalomonas excrementavium | reverse complement strand
ATTGAATCTGGATAAAAATTTGGTCATGGCTAATGGAGAGGATAAGACAGAGCAAATAGAGCATTATAAGTATATTCAAGGAAAATATTATGTTACCTATAAAGGTGGAAAAACGTATCCATATTATTTTAATAATATAATAATTGATACGAATCCAAAGGAAATCGATGTAAAAGATAAATCCATTTATCAAGGGGAAAAATTATTATATCAAGTAAAAAGAGTTTTACAGTTTTCCCAATATACAAGAATCTATTTTGAAAGTGGTATGTATGAAACCTATGAGAATAAGACTTTAACTTATATAAATTCTGTATTAGAAAATAAAAAGTGTAAAGATATTTTCTCTTATTTTTCTGAAATTGCAGCAAGTACAAGTCTTATTACAGAGGAAGGATATAATATTTTAGGAAATCAATATGACAGTATGGAACGGATACGAGAAGATAGTGTATTAGCTTCCTATTTGAACCGAAAAGAGAAAAAGAAGGGTTTTAAGAAGAAAACACTCATTTATCCGTTTGGATTTAATGAAAGTCAGAAGAAAGCGGTAGAAAATGCTTTATATAACCAAGTGAGTATTATCGAAGGGCCGCCAGGAACTGGAAAAACGCAAACGATTTTAAATATTCTTGCCAATATTATTATGGAAGGAAAAAGTATTGCTGTTGTTTCAAGTAATAATGAAGCGATAAGAAATATACAACAAAAATTAAGCAAAAATGAATTGGATTTTGTGACAGCGCATTTAGGAAGTAGTAAAAATAAACTTGTTTTTATCGAAAATCAAGTGGATTTTCCAAAGTCATTTTTTTCATGGAGTTTAGGAGTCGAACAAGAGCGATGGAAAAAAGAACTAGCAGAAACGGAATTAAAGTTAGACTCCATGTTACAATCTCAAAGAGAACTTTCTAAGCTACAACAAGAGTATCAAGATATTTTAACCGAACAAAAGCATTTTCTAAAACGCAAGCAAGAACAAGAAGACGAGATTATTTTTCCTTCCATTGAAAAATTTAATAGCCATACCATTATGAAATTATGGCTTGAATTAGAACGGAGTAAGAACCGAATATCATGGATAAAAAGAGCGATGTACTTTCTACAATATGGGAAACTTGGAAAAAATTTTTATAAGGCACATCATTTAAACAGAATTGCCGCATGCCAATCGTTATTTTATGAGTTAAAATTGCAGGAGCTTCAGGAAACCATAGAAAAAATTAAACAGGAAATGGAACAGTGTCATTTTGAACGTGTGATGAAAGATTACACAGACAAAGCTATGAGAGTCTTTAAGTCTTCCTTATATAAAAAATATAGCGATACATATGGTGTCTCAAAGGAAAGAAAAAAATATACAATCGAGAGTTTATGGAAAGAATCGGATGATTTTATCAAAAACTATCCAGTCATTTTAAGCACAACATATTCGTTAAAAAAATCGTTATCAAAAGAAGTGTTATATGATTATGTAATTGTAGATGAGGCTTCACAAGTAGATTTAGCAACCGGAGTATTAGCCATGTCCTGTGCCAAAAATATTGTAATTGTAGGGGATAGAAAACAGCTACCAAATGTCATTTCCTCAGAAACGAAACAGAAAGCAGAACATATTTTTTCTAAATATGAGATACCAGAATGTTATAATTATGCGAAATATAGTTTATTGACTTCTTGTTATGAGGTGTATCAAAGTCCGGTTTCTGTGATGTTAAGAGAGCATTATCGCTGTCATCCAAAAATCATTGGTTTTTGTAATCAAAAATTTTACAATAATGAGTTAATTATTTTGACAGAGGAAAAGGCAGATAAAATGCCACTTCTCGTCTATCAAACCGTTATGGGAAATCATAGTAGAAATCGTGTCAATGAACGGCAAATTGATGTGATTAAGCAAGAAGTAATTCCAAATCAAGAGTTAGATCCGATATCGGACTCAATTGGAATTGTGACTCCTTATCGAAATCAGACAAAACGATTACAAGAAGAATTTCAGGAAACATCGATTCAGGCGGATACCGTAGATAAATTTCAAGGGCAAGAAAAAGATATTATTATTTTGTCCACGGTAGATGATGAAATTACGGAGTTTGCAGACGATAAAAATCGTTTAAACGTGGCAGTATCAAGAGCGGTAAAACAGCTTATTGTAGTGACTGATGGCAATCATTCTAACAAAAATAGTAACTTAAAAGATCTCATTTCCTATATCAAATATCAACAATATGAAGTAGTTGAAAGTCAAATACATTCGGTATTCGACTATCTATATAAGTATTATGAAAAAGAAAGAGAACTCTATTTAAAAAAGGCAAAGAGAGTGTCCAATTACGACAGTGAAAACCTTATGTATGTGTTAATTGAAGAGGTGTTGAGAGAAGAATTTCAACAATATGATATTGCAGTACATATGCCACTATATATGATAATGAAAGATACGACACTCCTTACAAAAAGAGAAAAAACATATATTCAAAATCCAAATACCCATGTAGACTTCTTGATCTATTCCAAAATGAATCGACAGCCTGTCTTATGCATTGAAGTAGATGGGTATCAGTATCATAAAAAAGGAACAAAACAGGCAAAGCGGGATGAGATGAAAGATGGAATACTACAAAAATATGGGCTAGAGTATATCAGGTTTTTGACAAATGGAAGTAGGGAAAAGGAGAAATTAGTTGAGAAGTTGAGGGAGATTGAGGGAAGAGAAGAGCGATAGAAGGGAGAATAGAAAATGAGGAAAAAATTATTAGATGCAGTAAAAACAAGTTTAATTGATATTAAGCAGGAATCACAAAGTAGATTAAGGCCTAATTTATTGTATAATGATTATGAAAATGGTACAGTAGTTTTAACGGAGTTAGAAGAACAGCTAAAAGAGTGCCAAGAATTTTGGTTCTCTGTTGCATTCATTACCCAAAGTGGAATTATCATGTTAAAATCTCTTTTAAAAGAATTAGAGAGGAAAAATATTAGAGGAAGAATTTTAACGACTAATTATTTAATGTTTAACTCTCCAAAAGCGTTAAAAGAACTGTTACAGTTTAAAAACTTAGAAGTAAGAATGTTTATGGAAGAAGCATTTCATATAAAAGGATATTTTTTCTATCACGATAATATAAGAGTTTTTATTGTAGGAAGCTCTAATTTAACACAAGGGGCTTTGAAGAAGAATAAAGAGTGGAATATGAAAATGACATCCATGTTAGAAGGAGAAATTGTTCAACAGGTAGAAACAGAATTTGATATTATGTGGAAAAGGGCAATTCAATTAACTGAGGAATGGATTGATACAGAATATATGCCTTTTTATCAAGAAAAGAAAAAAATAGATAGATTGGATAAAGAGCAGTTTTATTTTAATAAAGAAATAAAGCCCAATAAAATGCAAAAAGAAGCATTGGAGGCACTGAATAGATTGCGAAAGAAGAATGCAAGAAGAGCTTTATTGATTAGTGCAACAGGAACTGGGAAAACATATTTATCAGCATTTGATATAAAGTCATATAAACCAAAGAAAATGTTATTTCTTGTTCATAGAGAACAAATTTTAAAACAGGCTAAGCAGAGTTTTGAACGAGTTCTTGGAAATCAAATAACAATGGGATTACTAACAGGAAATTGTCAGGAAAAGGATGCAGATTATATATTTGCTACCATTCAGACAATGTCGAAAAAAACAATACTTGAATTATTTAAAAGGGAACATTTTGAGTATATTATTATAGATGAAACACATAAGGCAGGTGCCCAAAGTTATCAAACTATTATTGATTATTTCCAACCTAAATTTTTACTTGGAATGACAGCAAGTCCTGAGAGGATGGATGGATTTGATATTTTTAGCCTATTTGATCACAAGATTGCTTATGAAATTCGATTGCAGCAAGCAATGGAGGAAGATCTACTTTGTCCATTTCATTATTTTGGAGTTTCAGAATTAAATATCGATGGAAAAGAAGTAGAAGATCATACAGAATTTCGATATTTGACTTCAGATGAAAGAGTAAATCATATTGTTGAAAATATAAAATTTTATGGATATAGTGGAGATAGAGTAAGAGGGCTTATGTTTTGTGGATGTATTGAGGAAGCAAGAGAATTATCTAGTAAATTTAATAAAAGAGGATATCAAACAGTAGCATTATCTGGAAATGATAGTCAAGAAGTTAGGGAAGAGTCGATTCAAAAGTTAGAACAAGAAAAAAGGGATGATGGGCTTGATTATATTTTTACTGTTGATATTTTCAATGAAGGTATAGATATTCCATGTGTCAATCAAGTTATTATGTTACGTCCTACAAAATCTTCTATCATTTTTGTACAGCAATTAGGAAGAGGACTTAGAAAATATAAAGAGAAAGAATATGTTGTAGTCATTGATTTCATTGGGAATTACAAAAATAATTTTCTAATTCCAATTGCTTTATCAGGGGATAGAAGTTATAACAAAGATACGATTAGAAAATATATTACAGAGGGGAGTAAAGTGGTACCCGGCTGTTCTACTATTCACTTTGATGAAATTGCAAAAGAGAGAATTTATCATTCAATTAATAATACGAATTTTTCGAATTTTAGATTATTAAAAGAAAGTTATATAAATTTAAAATATAAATTAGGGAAAATACCTAGTTTAATGGATTTTTATAGAAATGGCTCTATTGATGTATCATTAATTTTTGATTCTTGTAAATGCTATTATACTTTTTTAAGAAGAGTAGAGAAAGAATATATAATAGAACTGAGTGAAGAGCAAATAAAGGTACTAGAGCACATTTCTATGCTATTGGCCAATGGGAAACGGCCTCATGAATTGTATATTTTATATGAGCTAATGATAAGAGATAAAATGACGATAGAGGACTGGAAAGCAGAATTAGAGGAAAAATATTCTATTCAAGTTCAGGAACAATCTCTTTTAAGTGCAATCCGTATTTTAAAAGGTGGATTTGTTAATGGAAATGACAAAAAGAAGTATGGAGATTGTCAATATATAGATATAGTGTGGAGAAATAACCAAAAAAAAGAAAAGATGCAAGTTAGACAGAAAGAAAATTCTATGGGAATGATTCAAAGAGGAACATTTTATGAGAGATTGATACAACATTCAGAATTTAAATACTATTTACAAGATGTATTAGAATACGGATTACAAGTTTATAAAAATAATTATTGTGTTCCCAATCAGAGTGAAGGGTTAAAATTATATGAAAAATATTCACGAAAAGATGTTTGTCGTATTTTAAATTGGGAAAATGATGAGTCATCTACAGTATATGGA
>JADIML010000085.1 GCA_017694765.1 Candidatus Scybalomonas excrementavium | reverse complement strand
CTCTAAAATGTCTTCAAATGCTTTCGAACGGTGACTCATCTCCATAACAGACATCCCAGTTCCTTTGTAATCTAGCATTTCTTCTGCAGCTGAACGTAATACTTCCTCTGGTAATACTGCTGGTCCTGCTGAAAAATTATAAATCCTTCCCACTTCCATGTTCCTCCTTTTTCTCAATTCTTCACTATTACACTCTAACTCATTCGTTGAACAAAGTTTATTGCGTACAATTGTACTTCATCCACGTACATTCGTCAATATTTTTCTTCTATTTCTTAAAAATTTATCGAAAATTAGTTGATAACTCTATGTCTTCTCCTTAGAAATATATAATAATTTGCTTTATTTATTCCAATTTACTCACTAAATCTTCTTCGCTAAAGGCATCTTGTATGGAAGTTCCAGGTGCACACATCGGCCATACTTTATCATCTTGGTTGAGCATACATTCAATCACCACTGGTATTTTTTGCGCAATCGCTTCTTGAAATGCTTTCTTAAATTCTTCTAGTGTTTCTACACGAACTGCTTTTACTCCTAAACCTTCTGCTACTTTTACAAAATCTACTTTATCCTTTAAATTGGTATAAGAATATCGCTCTTCATAAAAAAGGGATTGCCACTGTCGCACCATACCAAGCACCTGATTATTAAAAACAATCTCAATAACAGGTATTTCATAGCGAGATAATGTTGCTAGTTCATTCAGATTCATTCGAAAACAACCATCACCTGCGATATTAATAACCGTTTTATTTGGACATCCCATTTTTGCTCCCATAGCTGCTCCAAGACCATAGCCCATCGTTCCAAGACCACCAGATGTTAAAAATGTTCTTGGAGAACGAAATTGATAAAACTGCGCTGTCCACATCTGATGCTGTCCAACATCTGTTGAAAGAATCGCATTTCCATCGGTTATTTCACTAATCGTTTCAACAATGGCTGGTCCACTTAACTTTGTACGTTTATAAGTTAATGGATACTTTGTTTTTAAGTTCTTTATGTACTCCATCCATTGTGTATGCTTCATTGGTTCTAGTTTTTGATTGATTTTTTGTAAAATATATTTAATATCTCCAATGATACTTTCATCTACAATTTTATTTTTATTCACTTCTGCCTCATCGATATCAATTTGTAAAATTTTAGCTTTTGCTGCAAATCGATTGGCATCTGCACAAACTCTATCGCTAAATCTAGCTCCTAATACAATTAGCAAATCACACTCGGTTACTCCAAAGTTTGTAGCTTTTGTCCCATGCATCCCAATCATTCCTGTATAACGAGGAGAAGCACCATCAAATGCTCCCTTCCCCATTAATGTGTCACATACTGGAAGATCGACCTTTTCTATGAACTCTGCTACTTCTTTACTTGCATTAGATAAAATCGTTCCACCACCTATCATCAAATATGGCTTTTTGGATTGTTGAATCATAGCAATGGCATTTTCAATTACTTGATCGGTAACTTCCTTCGTATATGCGATTGAATTTTCTACAGACTTTGGCTCATACTCACCAATTGCAGCTGTAACATCCTTTGTAATATCAACAAGAACAGGACCCGGTCTTCCTGTTCTTGCAATCATAAAAGCCTTTCGAATCGTATCAGCTAAATCTCGAATATCTTTTACAATATAACTATGTTTACTAATTGGCATAACAACCCCTGAAATATCTACTTCTTGAAAACTATCTTTTCCTAAGATCGATACTGCCACATTCGCAGTAATGGCAACCATTGGAATAGAGTCCATATAAGCAGTTGCAATCCCTGTAACTAAATTAGTTGCACCCGGTCCTGACGTTGCCATACAAACTCCTACTTTCCCTGTCGCCCTTGCATAACCATCGGCTGCATGGGAAGCACCTTGTTCATGAGATGTTAAAATATGCCTGATATCACTTTGTTTATATAGGGCATCATAAATATTTAAAATTGCTCCTCCTGGATACCCAAAAACAGTATCTACCCCTTGTTCTTTTAAACATTCAATTACAATTTCTGCTCCGGTTAATTGTTTCATCGACTTTCCTCCCTCTTCGATATTACAATGGTAAACGCACCTTCTTAAAAGTGCTATCTATTTATTATTTAGAAGGAATTTCAAGAATTGCACCACGATTTCCAGAAGTTACCATAGAAGCATATCTTGCTAAATACCCTGTGGTAACTTTTGGTTCTCTTGGTGTCCATTTTTCCCTTCTTTGCTGCATCTCTTCTTCTGATATGTTGACATGTAAAGAATTATTTGGAATATCAATGGAAATGATATCCCCTTCTTCTACCAGTGCGATCGGTCCACCAACGGCTGCTTCTGGTGACACATGTCCAATAACAGCCCCTCTTGACGCACCTGAAAATCTTCCATCTGTAATTAAGGCAACAGAGGAACCAAGTCCCATTCCCATAATGGCTGAAGTTGGATTTAACATTTCTCTCATTCCCGGTCCACCTTTTGGTCCTTCATAACGAATAATAATAACATCGCCCGGACAAATGACTCCTCCTTTGATGGCTTGAATTGCATCATCTTCACAATCAAAAACACGAGCAGGTCCTTCATGGACAAGCATTTCATCACAAACTGCAGAGCGTTTTACAATTCCAGTATCTGGAGCTAAGTTTCCTTTTAAAACTGCAATTCCACCTGTCTTACTATATGGATTTTCAATTGGACGAATTACTTCTGGATCTTTATTGATACAACCTTCTATATTTTCTCCCATTGTAAGTCCTGTCACTGTTAATGCATCGGTATGTAATAATTGTTTCTTATTTAATTCGTTCATAACAGCATAGACACCACCTGCTTCATTTAACTCTTCTATGTAAGTGCGTCCAGCTGGTGCTAGATGACAAAGATTTGGTGTTTTTGCACTAATTTCATTGGCAATTTCCATGTCCATATGAACTCCTGCCTCATGAGCGATTGCAGGTAAATGAAGCATTGAATTGGTTGAACATCCAAGTGCCATATCCACTGTCATTGCGTTATAAAATGCTTTTTCAGTCATAATATCTCTTGGGCAAATATTGTTACGCACTAATTCCATAATTTGCATACCTGCCAATTTCGCAAGGCGAATTCTCTCAGAGTAAACGGCTGGAATCGTACCATTTCCTTTTAATCCCATTCCAAGAGCTTCAGTTAAACAGTTCATACTATTTGCTGTATACATTCCAGAACAAGAACCACAAGTTGGACAAGTTTTTTCTTCCATCTCTTTTAACTGTTCTTTTGTAATCTTTCCTGCTGTATAAGAACCAACTGCTTCAAACATACTAGATAAACTTGTCTTCTCTCCATTCACTCTTCCAGCAAGCATTGGTCCTCCACTTACAAAAATAGTCGGAATATTAACACGAGCTGCTGCCATTAAAAGCCCCGGAACATTTTTATCACAGTTTGGAACCATAACAAGCCCATCAAACTGATGTGCAACTGCCATTGCTTCTGTAGAATCGCAAATGAGATCTCTTGTGACAAGAGAATATTTCATTCCTATATGTCCCATTGCAATCCCATCACAAACTGCTATAGCTGGGAATACAACTGGTGTTCCTCCTGCCATGGCAACTCCAAGTTTAACGGCATCTACAATTTTATCTAAATTCATATGTCCTGGTACAATTTCATTATAAGAACTAACAATTCCAATCATAGGACGTTTCATATCCTCATCTGTATGTCCTAAAGCTCTAAGTAAAGAGCGTCCCGGTGCTTGTTGATCACCTTTTCTTGCGTTATCACTAATCATAATCTTTCCCTCTTTCTATCTTTTTTCTATCTTTTATAAACACTATAAAATTCTTTTGGTAATGAAGTCACCCATTTCCTTCGTTCCAACAAGTTTTGTGTTGTCTGAATGGATATCTATCGTACGATATCCTTCTTCTAATACAATTTGGACTGCTTTCTCAACTGCCTCTGCCTCTTTTTCTAACTGAAAGGAATAACGTAACATCATCGCAGCTGATAAAATAGTCGCAATTGGGTTTGCAATATTTTGTCCTGCAATATCAGGTGCAGAACCATGACTTGGCTCATAAAGTCCGAATGGATCATCTCGTAAACTTGCAGAAGATAACATTCCGATTGAGCCAGTTATCATACTTGCTTCATCAGATAAAATATCTCCAAACATATTTTCTGTTAAAATCACATCGAACTGCGCTGGATCTCTTACTAATTGCATCGCACAATTATCCACAAGCATATGTTCTAAGGTGACATCAGGATAATCTTTCGCTACATCTGTCACAATTTCTCTCCAAAGCCTTGAAGAATCCAGTACATTTGCCTTATCTACACTTGTTAGCTTCTTTCTTCTCTGCCTTGCAATATCAAAGCCACGAATTGCAATTCTGCGAATTTCATCTTCGTTATAAGTCAACGTATCGGTTGCATATCGTACACCATCGATTTCTTCTGTCTTTCTTTCTCCAAAGTACAGCCCTCCTGTCAACTCTCTCATAATGACTAGATCAAATCCCTGTTCTGAAATCTCTTTTTTCAACGGACAAGCTCCTTCTAGTTCTTTATATAAATAGGCAGGACGCATATTGGCAAATAAGCCTAGCTCTTTTCTAAGTTTCAGTAATCCAGCTTCTGGACGTAAGTTAGGTGGTAGTTGATACCATGGAGAAGTCGTTGTATTTCCACCAATAGACCCCATGAGAATGGCTTCACTTTCTCTGGCAAGCTGTAATGACTCATCGGATAATGGCACTCCGTAAACATCAATTGATGCCCCACCTAATAAAATTTCTTGATAATAAAATTGATGTCCATATACCTCTCCTATTTTATTCAAAACTTTCATTGCCTCTGTTACAATTTCTGGACCAATTCCATCACCTTTTATTACTCCAATTTTGTAATCCATATTTTTCTCCCTACTTTTAGAATAAAGTGTACTTTACACACTTCTTACAAATTTAAGTTGCTTCTAGCAAAGTACACTTTTTATTTTCTGTTATTTTTTTTATTTGTTCAATATTATTGTATTACTAAATGATTTATCCATTAATGTCAAAAAATAAATGTTTTCTTGTCATTGTATCATACTTTCTGATATAATAAAAGATAGAATTTTTATATAACTGATATAACTATAAGTTATTTCTTTAAATTAACACGGTAGAAACTAAAAATATAGCAAAAAATCACTCTATCTTTTTGTGATAGAATTTCTTTTCAATAAAAGGAGTTTTTTATGGAACAAACACTTTCTCTTTATAAAATTTTTAATACAGTAGCTAAAACAGAAAATATATCTCATGCTGCTAAAGAACTTTATATTAGTCAGCCTGCTATTAGTAAATCCATTAGCCACTTAGAAGAAGCATTAAATACCACTCTTTTTCTTAGAACATCAAGAGGGGTCAAATTAACACCAGAAGGTAAAGTTCTTTATGAATATACAAAATCTGCATTTGATATGATTCGTCAAGGTGAAGAACAACTGAACAAAATGAATGACCTTGGCATTAGTGAATTACATATCGGAGTCACAACGACTCTTTGTAAGTTTTTATTAATTCCGATTTTAAAGGAATTTTTACTCCAGTATCCCCATATTAAATTTCAAATTAATTGTCAATCCCCTTCGGAAACTATCGCTTTATTAGAAAGTGGACAACTGGATTTAGGACTTATTATTATGCCTTCTTCTCACAGTTCTTTGCAATTTTATCCATATACAACGATTACGGATATTTTTGTTTGCACCGAACAATATTTAGAAAATTTAAAAATGTGTTCCTTGCCTTCTTTATCAGAAACTGAACTATTAAAAAGTGCAAATTTTATGTTATTAGATAAATCAAATGTTACAAGACAACATCTTGATCGCTATTTAACAGATTTTTGTATTGAGGAAAATGCAGTGTTGGAAGTAACAGATATGGATTTACTAATTGAACTAGCAAAAATTGGAGTTGGAATTTCTGGTGTTATCAAAGAATTCGTATCCAAAGAATTACAAGCAAAAGAACTCATTGAACTTTCGATTCCATTTACAATTCCAACAAGAACGGTTGCTTTTGCCTATCATAAGTCTTCTAGTCATTCTCCCACTGTTCAAAATTTTCTTAAATTTATAGATTCCTATCCTAAAAATTTTTCTTCCTCTAGTTTCGAATAGACTTTCTAAATCTGGCAATACTATAAAACGAAAGGAGGCATGAAAATATGGGTAGTAAAATTTTGAACTATATTGCTCTAATTCTTGTCATTATCGGTGCAATTAACTGGGGTCTTGTTGGTTTAATCAAATTCGATCTCGTAGCATTTTTATTTGGAAACCTATCATTACTCTCTCGCATCGTCTATATTCTTGTGGGAGTGAGTGGAATTTATCTTCTCACATTTTTTGGTCTTTTAAACGACATTTCTGATAACGAATAACTACTTAGCCAAGAATAAAAAGGGACTGCCACACTAATTATTTAGTGGGACAGCCCCTTTTTATTTTATAGTAATCATAAGTATTTAATAGCTAAGTAATTGATTTATTGATATGAGAAGATTACGAATGATTGTGTCCATGACACATTCCGGAGTTAGCACAACCGCTACATCCGCTTCCACAACCACCTTTTCCTGATTTTCTCTCTTTGATCATATGGCGAATAATGAAAAAGACAAGCAGTAATAATACAATACTAACGAAAATTGTACCACTATTTCCTATGAACCAAGCAATCATCTCTATCCCTCCTTTTTCCTAAGACTTTACACTCTTAATATTAACACGTAATGTATGTGCCTGCTTATATGGACGAACAAGCATATAAATAATAAATGCTAATACAGCAAATGCAACTGCTGTAAAGACTCCAAATCCACCACCTGTCATTAAAGTGCCAATTTGATAAATGCAAAGAGAAACTGCATAAGCAAATACACATTGATATCCGATAGCAAACCATGTCCATTTTCCATTATTCATTTCTCTTCGAATAGCCCCAATTGCTGCAAAACAAGGTGCACATAATAAGTTAAACACTAAGAAAGAATAGGCTGCAAGAGGTGTATAGCTAGAAGCTAATGTTCCCCAGTAATCCTGTCCATCTTCTGCTACTTCTAAAAATCCAAATAACACACCAAATGTTTGAACGACATTTTCTTTTGCAACAAGCCCTGTAAGTGCTGCAACTGCTGCCTTCCAATCTCCCCAACCAAGTGGAGCAAAAATCCAAGCAATTCCACTACCAATTTTAGCAAGAAAACCATCCGATAAATCGCTTACCATTCCAATATGTCCATCTACAATTCCTACATTGGATGTAAACCATACTAAAATAGATGATAAAAGAATAATCGTTCCTGCTTTCTTAATGAATGACCAACCACGTTCCCACATGCTTCTTAATACATTGGAAACTGTAGGCATATGATAAGCTGGTAACTCCATAACAAAAGGAGCTGGATCTCCTGAAAACATTTGTGTTTTCTTTAAAATAATTCCTGAAATAATGATGGCAGCCACTCCAACAAAGTAAGCACTTGGAGCTACCCACCATGCTCCTTGAAATAATGCTCCAGCGATTAATGCAATAATTGGCAATTTCGCTGAACAAGGAATAAATGTCGTTGTCATAATCGTCATTTTACGGTCGCGATCGTTTTCGATTGTTCTAGATGCCATAACACCCGGAACTCCACAACCTGTTCCAATTAACATTGGAATAAAAGATTTTCCTGATAATCCAAATTTACGGAAAATACGATCCATAATAAAAGCGATACGAGCCATATAGCCACAAGATTCAAGAATTGCTAAAAAGAAAAATAGCACTAACATCTGTGGTACAAATCCAAGTACAGCACCAACACCGGCAATAATACCATCTTGAATTAAGCTAGCAAGCCAATCTGCACAGTTAATCGCATTTAAGAAGTTATCCACGGCATTTGGAACAATTTCTCCAAAGAGAACATCATTGGTCCAATCCGTTGCCATCGTTCCAACTGTAGAAATAGAAATATAATACACAAATCCCATAATGACCGCAAAAATTGGAAGTGCTAGAAAACGGTTTGTAACAATTTGATCAATCTTATCCGAAACGGTAAGTTTCCCTTTGCTATTTCTTGTACAACATTTTTCAATAATGGATGAAATATATGTATAACGTTCATTGGTAATAATACTTTCTGAATCATCATCCATTTTATCTTCTAATTTCGTAATTAGATTTTCTACATCAACGGAAAAACTTAACTGTTCTCCAATTTTATCATCTCGTTCAAATAACTTAATCGCAAAAAATCTTCTTTGTTCTTTTGCAACCCCTGTTAATTGCTCTTCAATCTGTTCTAATGTTTCTTCTACTTCTGCATCAAATTTGTGAATTGGAACGGAACGTTTTGCATGAGCTACTTGAATTGCTTTCTCAGCAGCTTTCATAACATTTGTTCCCTTTAGCGCAGAAATTTCAAGGACTGGACAACCAAGATTTTTTTCCAATTCTTGAATATGTACTTGATCTCCTTTTTTTTCTACAATATCCATCATATTAACAGCCATAACAACTGGTATTCCAAGTTCCATAAGCTGTGTTGATAAATAAAGATTTCTCTCTAAATTTGTACCATCTACAATATTTAAAATAGCATCTGGATTTGCATTTAATAAATAATTTCTTGCAACTACTTCTTCTAATGTATATGGCGATAAAGAATAAATTCCCGGAAGATCGGTGATAATAATATCCTTATGTCCCTTTAATCTTCCTTCTTTCTTTTCCACCGTTACACCAGGCCAGTTTCCTACAAACTGATTAGAACCTGTTAAAGCATTAAATAATGTCGTCTTTCCACAATTTGGATTGCCGGCAAGTGCTATTGTTAATGACATTTTGTTTCCTCCCTTAGTTAGTTTATTCTAACTTAATAGTTCTAAAGAATCTTATTTAGATTCTTATTCTCATTTTTTATTTTACTGAACTTCGATCATCTCTGCATCTGCTTTTCGTAAAGATAATTCATATCCTCTCACATTGACTTCAATTGGATCACCTAGTGGTGCTACTTTACGAACCAATACTTCTGTACCTTTCGTAATCCCCATATCCATAATTCGACGCTTAATTGCTCCTTGACCATGGATTTTTAAAACTTTCACTGTCTCTCCACATTTTACATCTCTTAATGTTGCCATTCTACTTACTCCTTTCCCACATCTTTTTACATAATATATTCTAAATAAAGTTTTATTCACTTTATCTAAATCATAATCTTAGTAGCCATTTCTTGACTAATCGCTACTCTAGAATCTTTAATATTTACAATTACATTTCCATTATTTTTGGCAATCAGTATAACTTCGGCACCTACTACAAAGCCTAGTGTTTCTAAGAATCGTCTTGTTTCTTCTTTTCCTCCAATTCTTTTGATTGTACTTACTTCTCCTAATGTTGCCATTGTTAAAGGCATTTTCACACACTTCCTTTCTTTTTCGGTTAGCCTTCACTAATTACATTATTAAGTTAGCACTCCCTAACTGATTTGTCAATCTTTTTTTTATAATTTTTATATTTTTTTTATTTTTGTTATAGTAGCTGACTTGCCAGTTTGTTTTTAAATATGCTATAATCAATAAGCAAGTTGTCAATTCCTATTGGAAAAGAAGCTATCTTTCCAATATCTATCGATATAACAGAAAACATAAAAATAAAGGGGATTTATTATGAAAATTCAAGAATCTGCTGAAAATTATTTAGAAACTATTCTTGTCTTAAAAAAAGAAAAAGGCAATGTTCGTTCTATTGATGTTGTAAATGAATTAGGTTTTTCAAAACCTAGTGTCAGTGTCGCTATGAAGCATCTTAGAGAAGATGGCTACGTAACGGTAGATGAGAACGGATTCATTAATTTAACAGAAAAAGGGTTAGCAATTGCTAGTTCTATCTATGAGCGTCATACGCTTATCTCTAATTGGTTGATTCAATTAGGAGTGCCAAAGGAAATCGCCCTTGAAGATGCTTGTCGCATGGAGCATGTCATTAGTAGCGAAACCTTTCATGCACTTAAAAAACATGTTTTTCATCAAGAATAATTACGGAAAAATGTAAAAAATGGGACTTCCACACTAAATAATTATGTGGCAGTCCCATTTTTTACATTATGGAAATTCCTCTTAGAAAATACTTTGTTCTACAATTTTTCTAACAACGTATTTTCCAAGTTTTTGTTTGTTATGTAGCTATTTTATTTTGTATAATTATCAAAATAACCTTGTACATAAATAATAGGAGTTCCTTTATCTCCACTTCCACTTGTTAAGTCAGCTAAAGAACCAATTAAATCTGTTAATCTTCTTGGTGTTGTTCCTTGTGTTACCATCTGTCCTACAAGGCTACTTGCTTTTTCATCTTTATCTTTGATATATTCTTTAATTGCCTCTTTTAATTCTTCTCCAGATAATCCAGCGAAGTCATTATCTGCTAAATATTTTAGTTTTACTTCATTTGGTGTTCCTTCAAGTCCTCTTGTATAAGCAGGAGAAACAACTGGATCTGCTAATTCCCAAATTTTACCTACTGGATCTTTAAAAGCTCCATCGCCGTAAACCATAACTTCTACTTGTTTTCCTGTTTTTTCAATCATTTGTTGCTGGATTGCATGTACAAGTGGTTCACAGTTAATCGGGAATAACTTAACCGTTTCTTCTGTTGCTTTATTAGAACCTAATAATCCATAACTATCGTTATATCCACTTCCATTAATGCTTTCACGCATTAAATCATCGATTCCATATACTTTCTGCGCACCGTTGTTCTTTAAAATGCGTTTTGTTCTCTCTCTTGTATGAATATCACAAGTTAATACACTCTTTGTATAGTTAAGAATTGCTTTTGGATTGTTCGCAAAAATAATTTCTACTTCTGCTCCTGCTTCTTGAATTAAGTTTTTATAATAATCGACATAATCAACGCCTGTAAATACATGTTTTTCAAATCCAAAAAGTTCACGATATCTTTCTTCTGTTAAAATATCACTCCATGGATTTACACCTTTTTTGTCCATCTCTTCAATATCAATTAAGTGATTTCCTACTTCATCGGAAGGATAGCTTAACATAAGAACTACTTTCTTACATCCTTTTGCAATTCCTTTTAAACAAATAGAGAATCGATTACGACTTAAAATTGGAAAAACAATCCCTACTGTATCATCTCCAAATTTCCCTTTTACATCCTCTGCAATATGATCAATGTGTGCATAATTTCCCTGTGCTCTTGCAACGATTGCTTCTGTAACAGCAATAACGTCTCTATCTTGGATTCCAAATTGTTCTGTTTCTGCTGCACGAAGTACGGAATCTACTACAATTTGTACAAGATCATCTCCTTCACGAATAATTGGTGCACGAACACCTCTGGATATAGTTCCAACCATTCTATCCATAGTTTTTTATTCCTCCACTCTTTCTATTGATTCGCATTTCGACAAAAAAGTATCGTATGCAATATTATTATAAGTGCCTCTATAAGAAAAAGCAACTAAAAGAAATATAAGTTTTCCATTTTTTATTTTCCCTGTTCCCCAAACTGTAACATTTTAAACCCTTCCCCATGAACCTCATTGGATTCTAATACAATCACAAAGCTATTTGGATCTGCCTTTTTCACGGCTGTTTGCACTTCATACATCTGCTTATTATTGCAGGCACACATAACAACATCTTTTTTATCCTGCTGATAGCCTCCTTCTGCTTTTAATAATGTAGAACCTCTTTGACAAGTTTCTTCTATGACAGAAGCAATTTTTTTCCCATCAGAAGTAACGATCAAGGCAAGTTTTCCAGCATTTACACCGTACATTACCTTATCCACTACAACTGCGAATAAATAACTTACAATCGCTCCATAAATTAAGCCATCGATATCTCGAAAAATAACACTACCAAGTAGAATAATAAGTAAATCGAATATTAAAATAATTTTTCCAAGAGGCAAGTGAGGTCTTAAGGCTTTCACTGCCATCGTAATAAAATCAGCTCCTCCAGTGGAAGAATTTTGCATATAAATTAACGCATATCCATACCCTGCAATGACACCCGTACAAATAGCAGCAAGTAACCGACTGCCATTATAGGTAGGAAGCAAAGGCGCTACATAGTCTATCATAACAGATGATAGAATCATACACCACATAGAGCGAAGAAAAAATCGTTTCCCTAACAATTTATAACAAAAGATAGCAACTGGAATATTTAATAATATCGTTCCAATCCCTACTGGTAAATGAATTAACCGATTTAAAATAATCGCAATTCCTGAAAACCCTGTCATAGGAAATTCAGCATGAACTGCAAAATTATAAATACCAATTGCTACCAAAAAACTTCCGATAAATTCCATAAGAATTACTTTTAAATACTCTTTACTAAAAAATTGATTGCTCACTAACTTCATATTAGTCCTCCTTCATTGTTATTCTTTCTCTTCCAAATGAAGTTTATCTTTTGTATTCTTTATCAACGTCCTCACAAACATTATTCACGATGATACAGGAAATTATTTTTTCGATACCATTAGTTGACAATTCCTTTTTTTGGGTTTTATAATAAACATATATGTATCAACGATTGGAATTCTATCATTCCATGAATGATTCTTTCCTGACTGTTACAATAGATTATTTACAAATATTGTCTTAGAAAAGAGGAATTACTTATGATAAATATACTAAATAAAATAAATTTCCATACACTATGGAGAGCCATGAAACAAAAATGGGTACCTGCCCTACCTACTATTATAGTCTCCCTCCTTCTTTTTCTATTATTCCTTCATTTTTTTGGAATCCGTCTTGTTATTATGTCTTCCTTTTTGACATTACTCTTTCAATCCAGACATTTGCAAGACTTTCGCCCAAGGGAATTGATGAAAACAAGTGTTCTTTTGTATCTTATTTTCTTTGCTTCTTTCTTTGCTACAAGAAATCTTTTGCTTTGTGGAATTTTTAACTTTATCATTCCATTTTTTGTTGTAGCTCTTTTAACTGATAAATTTAATCCGAAAGCATACTTTATTTATACAATGGAATTTGTTTTTCTTCAACTGATACCTATTTCACCAAAAGACATACCAACCCAACTTTGTGCTTTAACAGTCGGTCTTATTTTTGTCATTTTCTCCTTATATCTTTATTCAAAAATCATTAAGAGAAAGCGCCATTATGGAACGGTTCGAAAAGGTATGAAAAATCTCTCCATTCAACTAAAAAAAATAAAAAATAAAGAAGATGTTTCTTTGGATATAATTTCTTTAACACAAATGATGTATCATATGAATCAAGTCATCTACTCCTCTAGAAATTATACCCATTTGGCTAATGGATATGGAAAAATCAATTATTATTTTATGTTAATCTTCCAAAGATTTCAATATTTTGTACAACATTTTAAACCTGTGGAATTACTGATATGCAAAGAAGATGAGCAATATTTTGAAGACTTAAGCTCTATTTTTGCTTCTGTAGAACAAAATATGAATACCATTGATAACTTTCCTCTCAATGAAAAACTCAATCGTTTTATAGAAACTAGACACCTCTCTTCCAAAAAAGCAGAGGAAGCCATGAAGGAAATCTTATCCATTCTTATCTATACGCTTTCTTCTATGACGAAAGTGTCTATGAGTCGTCCAGAAAAAGATTGGAAAATCCCTTCTACCTCTAATCCTATTAAGAATCTTAGACTATTTACACGTCTTGATCGATTTCAAATTCGTTTTGCATTAAGACTTTCGCTCGTATTATGTGTCTCCTTTTTATTTTGTTTTGGTACGAAATTAAACCATTCCTATTGGTATCCAATGAGTGCCTTTTTAATGCTTATGCCCTATGCCGAAGAAAGCCTGATGAAGATCAACAATCGTATTTTGGGAACAATGGCAGGACTTTTGATTGTCTTCATTTTTATGGATCTATTTCATAGTTTTACAAGTCATATTGTGATTATTTTAATTATGACTTGCCTCATGTATGCAGCACCTATTACTTCATGGACTATGACGATGTATACAACTTGTTATGGGATGGCACTCACTACCTTATCCCTTGATATGAAAGAAGCAATTATTCTTCGCCTCCTTTATGTAGTTCTTGCAGCAATTACGACATGGATTGCCAATCAATTTCTTCTACCAAATACAGCGGAGTCCGAATTTAAAAATAGCGTTCGTTCTTTATTTGATATTGATATTCAATTAATTCGTGAACTTCAAAAATGGAAAACACAAAATATGGATATGGATGTGTTTCGCAATTTAATCGTTCATTCTCATTTAATATCAAATGAAATTCAAAGTTATATGAATACACATTTGACTAAGGAAGAAAAGGATTTTTATTCTCAACTTCTTCCACTCAATCAAAAACTAGTCTCTGAAATGGAACAATTAAATTTTTATTTACGACATCATAAAGACTTAATTGATTTTACAAATAATCTTCTATTAGAACAACTCTTTGCTAATTTAGAAGACGTAACAAAACGAATTTACTTTAGTTATATACGTAATCAACTAACAAGTTTTGTTATGCCAAGTAAACAATTACATACATATGGGATATTGGATGATAACTTGTACTTTAACGATTTAGCATTTAATTGTATACAAAGTATTGATCAATTGATATATTTATCAAAAAAAGCCCCTATCATATAAGCAAAATGTAGTTTGCATAGAAATATTTTCCTATAATAAAAAGGGCTGTTGTATCTATGATTTTAACCACTGATACAACAGCCTTTTTTATTTCATTCATTGATGGTACTTCAAATTAACATCTCTTTTACGATTCTTAAATTCATCGTATTTAAATGATAGGTACTTTTTATTGTTCCTGTCCATTCTGGTGATAAATTGGAATGAATATAAAGAGAATCGATTCCCATCTGATTTGCTCCTAAAATATCCGTATTTTCATCATTGCCTATCATAAGGCAATCCTTTTTCTCCAAATGATACTGTGAAAACAATCTTTCAAAAAACTTTGGATCTGGCTTTTTACAGCCTTCTGTAGAAGAAATCAAAATTCCGTCAAAAAACTCTTTGATTCCCAACTGTTCTAACTCAGGCATCGTAAAAATTTCTTGGGCATTGGAAAGTAAATACACACCTCTTTGTTTCTCTTTTAATTCCTGTAAGAGTTGTTTTGCTTCATCATACAGTCTAATATACTCTGTAGATAATCTCCGAAATCTTTTGCCTGCTTCAATCGCTAGGGAAAGCTCTGCCTGAACTCCTTTTTTTAAGAACATTTCTTGAAATACAAATTCTAATTGTACTTCTGGATAAGCCTCATGGGAATATGTTCTTTCTTGTTCTTTTACAAGATTTTCGTAAGTTTGTTTTAACTCTTCTTTCGTATAGCTTGCTCCATGTTTTACATAAAATTTTGTAAGCTCTTCCCACAATTCCTGTTTCTGTTCTTCTGTATGAATATCTACTAATGTGCCATACAAATCAAAAATATAGTTTTTATATTGTTTTACTTTCTCCATATCTGCCTCTTTTTATCACATATTTTACTATTTATTTTTATAAATCTTCTCCATTGGTTCGAATCACATTTTGATACCAATAAAAGCTATCTTTTTTGATTCTTTTACACTGTTTGATATCAAAGTCATCGCGATCCACATAGATAAAACCATATCGCTTTTTAAATCCTTGATGCGAACTTAATAAATCCATCACAGACCATGGACAATATCCAAGTAATTCTACTCCATCTTCTATGGCTCGTTCACAGGCTTTTAAATGTTCGCGAATGTAATCGATACGATACTCATCATGAACTTTCCCATCTTCTGTTAGAGTGTCTACAGCACCTAAACCATTTTCCATAATAATAATCGGAAGACGATAACGCTGATAATAATCATTTAATACAAGGCGAAGTCCCATTGGATCAATTTGTGCTCCATACTCACTAGCATCTAAATTCGTATTTTTTTCATCACGACAGTATCCATATTGATCAAAATCCACTTCATTTCCTCGATACACTCGGCTGCCAATTGGATGTTCTTCATCAGCTGGCAAATAACTAGAACAAAGAGTGCGATAATAATTCACACCAAGAAAATCCATCTTAGCATTTTGCAAAATCTCACTATCTATTTCTTCCATACAAGGAACAATATTTCTCTCTTCTAAATAGCGCATATAATATCCCGGGTACTTTCCATAGACATACATATCAAGACAATAGTTTGTTTTAAACCAATCATTCATTTTAGCAGACCAAACATCCTCTGGCTTATTAGTCAATGGATACGTACAAGTAGAAGAAATGGCAGTTCCAATTTTTCCATCTTGTACAATTTCATGACAAGCCTTAACTGCAAGTGCATGAGCAAGAAACATATGGTAGTCCATTTGCGCTCGCATTTTATCAGCCAAATAAGGATCGGTTTCATATATGTTCATTCTCTCATCGACACGAATCATTAAATTTTGTTCATTATGTACTTGCCAATATTTTACTCGATCACCAAATGTCTCAAAACAAATTTTCGCATAACGTTCAAATGCAAAAGCACAATCCCTACTTTCCCAGCCGTTATACTTTTCTACTAAGGCATATGGTAAATCAAAATGATATAACGTTACTAGTGGTAAAATTTTATTTTCTAACAAATAATCAATCACTTTATTATAAAAATCAATTCCTTTTTGATTGATTTTACCATCTCCATCTGGAATGATTCTAGCCCATGAAATAGAAAAACGATACGCCTTTAATCCTAACTCTTTCATAAGATCAATATCTTTTTTCCAGTTATGATAAAAATCACTTGCTACCTTTGTATCTGCTTGCTTATGGGAACGCTTAAAAGAATTAAAGTCTGCAACTGTCTTTCCTTTTCCATCTTCATCCCATGCCCCTTCAATCTGAAAGGCAGAAGATGCCGCTCCCCATAAAAAATCTTTTGGAAATTGATGTTTCATTTCTATGTTTCCTTTCTGTATCCCTATCTTTTTCTATCTCTTCTATGATATAATCCCTTATCGTCCATCTTCTCTAATTCTATTTTCTTACTCTTCTACAATATCCTCTTCTTGTAATCCAAAAAAGTAAGTAAGAATGGCAGAGCCAAAAAATGCAACAGCGATTCCGGCTAAATAGAAGAAAAACTTCGTCATTCCAAAGGCTGCATAGGTAAAGATTGTGAGAACTCCATTATTGGCAAAGGCATCTCCATAGACATTACCAGCTCCCATAATCGCTCCACCAATTGCACCACATATAACAGCAAAAATCATCGGTTTTTTTAAACGCAAGTTACAACCATAAATGGCTGGTTCTGTTACTCCAACAAGAGTTGCTGCGATTCCAGCAGAAGCTGCCACTTGTTTTAATGCTTTTTTCTTAGTACGAAGCATAACTCCAAAAGCTGCTCCACCTTGTGAAAAGTTAGCTGCTCCTGCAAATGCCAATAAATTCTGATGTCCATTTACGGCTACATCATTTAATCCAATTGGAAGTAACGCTCGATGTGCACCAAAAATAACACAAACACACCAAAGCCCACCGATTAAAGCACCACCTAAAATCGTACTAAATCCCATTAACCCATCGTATACAAATTGGATTCCGTTTCCAACATAAATTCCAATTGGTCCTAATACAACAAGTGTTAAAGGCAACATAATCAATAATTCAAGCCCCGGTACAAGAATAATTTGTAACACTTCTGGAATGATTTTCTTTAATCCCTTTTCCAAATAGCTCATAACAATAACGGCCAAAATAATAGGAATAACCGATTCTGTGCAAGAGAAAATTTTCGTTGCTTCTCCTATTTGCCATTCCCCTTTCATAATTGGCAAACCAAAAATGGTACTTACAACTTCCGTATTTTGTATCAATGTATCAATGGCTGGATACACAAGAGTTGCTCCAATTGCCATAGCAATAATCTGGTTACACTTAAATGCCTTTGCACAAGTCATCGCTAAGAAAATTGGTAAGAAATAAAAGAT
>JADIML010000084.1 GCA_017694765.1 Candidatus Scybalomonas excrementavium | reverse complement strand
ATGGAGATATTATCGAACAAGGAAATCATGAAGAATTATTAGCACGTGGTGGATTTTATGAAAAATTATATAATAGCCAATTTGAAGAAGTCGAAGAAAGTGCTTAGATAGTAGCAAAAAGGGGAAGACATGAAAGTGTTTTCCTCTTTTTTTGTGATAGGACATTTCTTTTAGACAGAGATTCCCGTTATAGAAAAATATACGTTCTGTAAAGGGGATACACGTCATATGTGGCATCCGTATAAATTGAAAAAACTTTATTCTAGGTTCGTGTATTTATATTACGTAAAAAGAAAAAATATTTTGTATAAATGGCAATAAAGAGTTATAATAAATATAAAATAATGAAAGGAAAGGATAAGCCATCTAAGTAGAAAGAAGAAATGATGGTAATAGATGAAATATGATTAAAAGATCAATTACAGTGACAAGAAAATTGGATGATCCAGTAAAGAATGCAGTAGAGTTTGTAAATATGATAGAGCCTTTCAAGGCAGAAATTACATTTCAGATTCAAAATGGAACATATAGCGGGAAATCAGTCATCAGTATGATGATTCAGGAATTTAAAAATGGAAAAGAATTTGAGTTTACTTGTGTAGGAGAAGAAGAAGAGGAGGCAATGAAACAGATTGTAAAATGGTTTGATCCCCAATCAGAAGATTGAGAAAGAAATTATTTATTAGGAAATATGTTATTAGATTATATGATATCAAAAAGCAGACACCATATTTCATATTATAATATGGTGTCTGTCTTTTACAAATGATTTTTATCTAAAGTAAATCCTAGTCCATGTACTTCATTCACTTGATGAATAATGAGAAAGGCTCTTGGATCGATAGATAAAACTAATTCATTGAGTTTATTCAATTCTCGATTGGAGATAACAGTTAAAATAGCGAAGGAGTCTTCATGTAAGTAGCCACCTTCTGTATGAAAAAGTGTAGTTCCACGATCTAATTTTTCATGGATCATTTGATTGATCTTTTCATATTCTTTACTTATAATTTTCACTTGAATTTGTGATTTTCCAATGAGTAAAACACGATCGAGTACAAGTGTATAAGTTAAGATTAAGAAGATTCCATAAAGAACTTTTTCTTTATTTGTATAAGACATTTGTAAAAGAAGAATAACAAAGTCCAATACATAAAGAGTAACGGATACAGGAATTCGAAATTTTTTATTTAAAATAAGAGGTGGAATATCCATTCCTCCAGTAGAAGCACCAGAACGGATGACAATTCCGAGTCCAACACCGATCATAATACCACCTAAAACACTAGATAGCATAGGATCTGTTGTCATATTTTGTAGGGCAGGAATTGTTTTTAATACTCCTAAAAGGAGTGGATAATAGAAGGTACTAATCAATGTGGTCAGGGCAAAAGAAATTCCTAATATATAAGCTCCTAATAAAAACATAATAATATTAAAAATACCGACAAAATATTCCAAAGGAATGTGAAAAGAATGTTGGAAGAATAGGCCAAGACCTGTTGTTCCACCACTGATTAAGTCATTTGGTAAAATAAACATGACAACAGCTAAACAATAGATAGTGTTGCCAAGTAAAATTAGCAATAAATTTTGTAGACGTTTCATGATATGTAATACCTCACTTCTTTCAATGATTTTCGTATTTTAATAGAGTAAAAGGAAGCTGAATGCATTTTAGTATAGCATTATTTATCAAAAATATCTAGAAGAAATACGATAAGAGTTATCGATTAGAGCCAAATCAAATTTTGCCCTATCTACTCTGAGATAAAAATAAATGTGAAACATAGAAAAAGAAGATAGAAAAAATAAGAAAGCTATTATAAAATGAACAGGAATGTAATGAAAAAATAGGAAAGAATGGATAAGTAGGAACGTAAAAAGAAAGAGGATTGTATGAAAAAGGCATTAGTTATTATAAGTTATGGAACAACTTGTGAAGTGGGAATGAAAGGAATTATTCATATGGAAGAGAGTCTAAAAAAGATGTTCTCAGAATATGACTGTTTTCGTGCCTTTACTTCAGAGAAAGTTATAAGAAAGTTGCGATTACAACAAGGGATCCAAGTTTCTTCACCAGATGAGTTACTACAGCAATTAAAGAAATATGGGTATGAGGAAATAATTTGTCAGCCTACGCATATCATTTGTGGTAAGGAATTTCATAAAATGATGGAACAGCTTAAAGATTGGAAAGAGCAATTTAGTAGTTTTTTTGTAGGACAACCACTCTTATCAGATGAAAGTGATTATAGGCAGTGTGTGAACTTTTATAAAAAAGAGATTTTATTAGGAGAAAAAGAAGCACTCATTGTAATAGGGCATGGCAGTGAATCGTATGCCAATCAGGCATATGGAAAATTGGAGACTATGTTTCGAACAGAAGGAAGTCATCAAGTTTATATGGGAACAATTAATGGAACATTTACTGTAGAGCAAGTAATATCTAAGTTGAAAGAAAAAGAGTATCAGATTTTGCATTTAGTACCATTTATGATAGTATCAGGTAGACATGTGAAGCGAGATATCATAGAGAAAGAAACTTCTTGGAAAAAACAACTAGAAAAAGAAGGATATGAAGTGAGAGTATATCAAAAAGGTCTATCAGAACATGATGAAATAGTAAGAATCTTTGCACAACATATAAAAAATAAATAAAAAATATGAATAAAAGAAATGAATATTGAGGTATTTTGAACTATACTAAAAATATCTAAGAGGAAAAAGATACAAAAAGATAGAAAAATGTAAAAAAATAATTTTCAATTCTTAGAAATTCTTGTATAATAAAGGGAAAAGAAAGGAAAGGAAGAGCCATCAAATGGATGAGAAGAAATTACACAAAAATTTGAAGTGGATGACATTAAGTGTTCTTTTAGTCAGTATTTTCATTGCAGTGATTGGAACTTCCAGCAATCTATATTTTGAGAAAATACAAAGAGCAACAGCAGAAGAAGAATTAAAAGCATCCACAGAAGTCTATAAAGTCCAGATACAAAGACAGATAAAGGGGTATCTAAATACTTTGCATACATTAGCAAATTTTATGAAGATAGAAGAATTTAGAGACAAAGAGTTCTTTTTTGAAGAAATGCGACAGTTTAGTAAGAATAATGATTTTACAAGTTTATATTTTATAAGAGATGAGCAAGTATTTAAGATTACAGAAGATAACTATGAGGTTCAAACTCTTAGAGAAGTTAAGTTAGAACCAGAGGCTATAGAGGTTATAGAAGAGAGTTGGAATGGAAGAGAAGGAATCTCGGATGTTTTTTATGATACATATACAAAGCAAAATGTCATGGCGTTTAGTGTACCAATTTATGTAGAAGAGCAAGTAAATGGAGTTTTGATGGTTTATGAGAAACTAGAAAACATTGAAGAGATTATGGAGTTAGCATCCAAATCCAATCAAAATGGTCAATTAATTATTCAGATGATTAATGAAGAGGGAGAGTTTCTCATTCGTTCTAATAATGGAATTTATAAGCAAAAAACAGATTCTATTTATCATATGGATATGAAAGTTTTAGACGAAGATGTCATTCGAGGTGTTTTAAAAAATAAAGAACAGTATTATACAACATTCCGTTTATCAGGAAAAGAATATAATATCTTCTTTGTACCATTAGAATATCATGGATGGTATTTGTTTTGTATTGAACCAACTTCTGCGATTACACATTCCATTACTTCTATGTTAAACGTGACAAGAGTCATGTTTTCAACTATTTTTATTTTAGGTATCATTTTAATTTTATATGGATATAGAGCTTTTCGTAAAAATAATATAACATTAATGCAACTTGCTTATATTGATCCATTAACAGGAGCTTATAATATAACAAAGTTTCGAAAGATTAGTGAGCAAATCGTAGGGAAAGCTAGTTCCTATCAAATATGTATTTTAAATATTCGTAAATTTCAATTTATTAATGAAGTATTTGGAGAAAAAGAAGCGGATAGTTTACTTTGTTATATGGCAAAAATCATTGAACAGCAGATTCACAAAGAAGAATATTTTTGTCATGATAATGCCGATCAGTTTATTTTACTATTAAAAGAACGAAGTACAGAAGAAATTATCAATATGATTCATGAGATTGAAAATAAGTTAGGGGAATTTTCTGACCAATATAATCAGAAGTATGATATTTCACTTTATGCAGGAATTGGTAATTTTGAAGGAACAAAGAATCAAGAAAATTATAATCAGTTATTCCAAAATGCTTTAGTTGCTTTGAAAAAAGCAAGAGACGCTAGTTATAATATTGTTTTTTACGACGAACGCTTACAAAGAGATACACAGTTAAAAAATAAGATTGAAAGTCGAATGAGAAAGGCATTAAAGGAAGAAGAGTTTAAAGTTTTTTTACAAGCAAAAACAGATTTACAAACCGGAAAGTTAATCGGGGCAGAAGCATTGGTACGTTGGATTCAAAAAGATGGAACGATGATTTATCCGGATCAATTCATTCCATTATTTGAGCAAAATGGATTTTGTGCTGAGCTAGACCTCTATATGGTTGAGAAAGTATGCCAAAAATTAAGAGATTGGTTAGAGGAAGGAAAAGAGCTCATACCAGTTTCTATTAATCAATCGAAATTACTATTTTATCGAAGTGATTACATTGAACGACTTTGTGAAATTACCGATCGTTATCAAATTCCACCAAAACAAATTACGCTAGAAATTCTTGAGGGACTGGCGATTGAAAATATCAATTTATTAAATGAAACACTAAGACGTCTACATGAAAAAGGTTTTTTAGTATCATTAGATGATTTTGGAAGTGGATTTTCTTCTTTGAATTCTCTTGGTCGCTTAAAAATTGATGAATTGAAGATTGATCGCATGTTTTTATTAGGCATTGATGATTTAGAAGAAGAAGAAAGAGAACGCCAAAAAAATATTATGAGATATATTATTTTATTAGCAAAATCTATGAATATTGTAACTGTTATCGAAGGCGTCGAAACAAAGGAAAATGAGATTCTTATGAAAGAAATGGGATGTGATATTGGTCAAGGTTATTATTATTGTAAACCAATTTCCATAGAAGAGTTTGAATGTAAATATTTATAGATAAAAGGTATTTATAGAAAATATTCTATGATTTGTCAAAGCATTGGATTCAGTTAAAACTGTTACAAAATAAAAAATAATATTTTGTAACAGTTTTTCTTTGCTTGTGGAAAGAAAGGAAAGAGAGAGTATATATGATATTATTTTTAGAAATTCTCATAGGTTTTGTCATAGATTGCTTCTTTGGTGATCCGCATAGTATCACACATCCAGTACAGCGGATTGGGAAGCTCATTCAGTTTATAGAAAAACGATGTCGCACATTTGCAAAAGGTAATGCAAAGAAAGAACAAATAGCAGGTGTATTTTTATTTGTTCTTACAGTTGGAGTGACATATGGGGTGATGTGGTTGATTTTAATGATTGCGAATATGATTCACCCATGGTTAAGAATAGGGATTGAGACATTTTTCATTTATCAAATTTTAGCAGCAAAGAGTTTAGCCACAGAGACAATGAAAGTTTATAGAAAGTTAAAAGAAGGTAATCTTTTGGGAGCTAGAAAAGCAATTTCTTATTTAGTAGGACGAGATACTGATAGTTTAACAGAGGAAGAAATTGCAAAAGCGGCTGTGGAAACCATTGCTGAGAATACATCAGATGGAGTCATCGCACCATTATTTTTTATTGCTCTTGGTGGAGCACCACTTGGAATGGCATATAAAGCAGTGAATACCCTAGATTCTATGGTAGGCTATCGGAATAAAGAGTATGAATATTTAGGAAAATGTTCTGCAAAATGTGATGATCTTGTTAATTTAATTCCTGCACGCATTTCAGCGTTGTTGCTAATAGGAGCAGCAGCTTTTTTAGGATATGATAGTAAGATGGCTATTGGAATCTATGCAAGAGATCGCTATAACCATTTAAGTCCTAACAGCGCACATACAGAATCTGTTGTAGCAGGAGCATTGAATATTCAGCTTGGAGGAACGCATAATTATTTTGGAAAACCAGTAAAAAAACCAACAATTGGAGATACTATTCGAGATGTTCAATTTGAAGATATTAGAAGAACAAATCGTATGATGTATATTGCGACTATTTTAATGATCGCATGTACAGGAGCAATTCAATCATTGCTATGGTAAAAGCATAACAAGTCAAGTTAGTAAAGAGAACAATGAGGAAGGAATTTAAGTAGAACAGAAAGGAATACACAATGGAATTACATGGTGGATATCGGCATAGAGCTTCTAAAGAAACGGGATTTCCAGTGGAACAATGGTTAGACTTCTCAGCTAATATTAATCCTTTTGGTATGCCAAAAGGAATTAAGAACGCAATGCTGCAAGGAATAGAAGAATTAGTTCATTATCCAGATCCAGATTGCCTTCAACTTACAAAAGCATTGGCACAATGGGAGGGAGTAGAAGAAGAGCGTATTTTTTGTGGAAATGGAGGTGCTGACGTTTTATATCGCTATTTGACAGCCTTATCACCAAATAAGGTATGTCTTCCAGTTCCAACTTTTGTTGAGTATGAAGAAGTGCTAAAAAATCATTGGAATCATCAGTATGAAGTGACTTTTTTTAGAAAGAAAGCACAAGAAACTCTAGCTAAGAAAGTAGATAGAATACGACCAGAACTTGTTTTATATCCAATGGAACGTGTAGAACAAAAAGAGAATGGACAAGTCGTATGGAAAGAAAATCACCTAGTATTAACCGAAGAATTTTTACAATGTCTAGATGATACGTATGATTTACTGATTCTATGTTCGCCTAATAACCCAACTGGAAAAATGATTTCATGGGAATTGTTGGAGAACATGATAGAAAAAACAAGAGAGTATCAAATAAAAGTATTATTAGATCTCAGTTTTCTAGATTTTGTAGGGAAACAAGAAAATGAGTTAGTAAAGCAGTTAAAAAAAGAGCGACATGTTACGATTTTGCGTTCCTTTACGAAAATGTATGGTATACCCGGAATCCGACTTGGCTATGGAATTTTAGATCAAACGATAACAAAGGATATGCTACAACAAAAAGGACCAAGCTGGTCTGTCAATCATTTAGCACAAAAAGCTGGAATGGCTGCTCTATTAGAAGAAGAGTTTGTGAAAAAAACAGTTGCCTATATAAAAAAAGAAAGAGCTTTTTTAATAGAACAATTAGAATCGTTAGGTTTTCTTGTTTTATGTGGAGAAGCTAATTATATTTTGTTTCAAAAACAAGGAGATGATACCCTTCATGAAAGGGTAAAGCAGAGGGGAATTCTAATTCGAAGTTGTCAAAATTATCGAGGTTTAACAAAGGATTATTATCGAATTGGTATTAAGACAAGAGAGGAAAATGAAAAATTGTTGCAAGTTTTTAGGGAGGAAGTTAAATGAGTGCTGTATGTATTATGATACAAGGAACGATGTCAAACTCTGGTAAAACATTTGTGACAGCAGGACTTTGTCGCGTGTTTGCACAAGACGGGTATAAAGTTGCACCGTTTAAATCCCAGAATATGGCATTAAATTCTTATATTACAAAAGATGGATTAGAGATTGGACGAGCACAAGCCATGCAGGCAGAAGCAGCAGGGATAGAACCAACTGTAGAAATGAATCCGGTTTTATTAAAACCAACTAGCACGATGGGTTCACAAGTGATTGTCAATGGAGAAGTTTACGGAAATTTATCGGCAGGGGAATATTTTAAAAGAAAAACAACATTTATTCCAGATATTTTAAAAGCATATGAGTCATTAGCGAATCAATATGATATTATTGTCATTGAAGGTGCAGGAAGTCCAGCAGAAATCAATTTAAAATCCGAAGATATTGTAAATATGGGATTTGCTAAGATGGTAGATGCTCCAGTTTTATTAGTAGCAGATATTGATAGAGGAGGAGTATTTGCCTCTCTTTACGGAACAATAGAGCTATTAGAAGAAGAGGAAAAGAATCGAATCCAAGGAATGATTATTAATAAATTTCGTGGCGATAAAGCGATATTAGAACCGGGGCTTCAAATGATTGAAGATTTGACACATAAGAAAGTGGTTGGTGTGATTCCAATGGAAAAAATTGTGCTAGATGATGAGGACAGTTTAGCTACAAGCCTTAGTTGTAAAGAAGCATTGGGTGGAATTGATATTGCTGTTATCCATCTCCCACATATTTCAAACTTTACAGACTTTGTAGCACTGGGATGTTATGAAGGGCTGTCGGTTCGTTATGTAGAGCGAAAAGAAGAATTAGGAATGCCAGATTATATTATTTTACCGGGAACAAAAAATACAATGGCAGACTTAAAATGGCTAAGAGAAAATGGATTAGAAGGAGCAATTTTACGATTGCAAAATCAAGTAAAGATCTTTGGAATCTGTGGAGGATTTCAAATGTTAGGGCAGGAATTACGAGATGATAATGGTGTTGAGCATGGTGGAAGTATGCGAGGACTTCAATTACTGCCATTTACTACAGTGTTTGAAAAAACAAAAATGCGAACAAGAGTAAATGGAACACTTACAAAGTCTGTCTATGATGGTTTTGAAGCAAAAGATATGATAGATATCGCTCAGAAGGTAGAAGGATATGAGATTCATATGGGTAACACATTATATGAAGAACATGCAGTTCCATTTTGTATATTAGAAGATGGGCGAATCGATGGCTGTCTCAATGAAAAAGGAACAGTCATGGGAACTTATCTACATGGAATTTTTGATAATGAATCTTTTGTTCGCAATTATTTTCAATTAAAAGGGGATATGCCAGAACAGAGTTTTTTGGAATTTAAAGAAAGTCAATATGATAAATTAGCTGATTTAATTAGAAATTCTTTGAATATGGAAGAAATTTATCATATAATGGGCTTAGCAAAATAAGAAAGGAAGCGATAACATGGAACAACAAAGAGGATTACTTCATTTATACTGTGGAGATGGAAAAGGAAAAACGACAACATCGGTTGGATTAATGGTACGAGCTGCTGGTTCTGGAAAAAAAGTATTATTTTATCAGTTTATGAAAAATAATGAAAGTAGCGAGAGAAATATTTTAGAAGGTATTCCTAATATTACATGTAAAAAAGGAGCAGACACTGCAAAATTTTCTTTTCAAATGACCAAAGATGAACAAATAGAAGAAAAAAGACGAAATGAAGAGCAACTAAAGCTGTTATTTGAAGAAGCAAAGGACTATGATGTACTTTGCATGGATGAAACTTTATATACAATTCAAGCAGGTTTACTATCAGAAGAATTAGTGTTAGAACAATTAAAAAACCGTCCAAAGCATTTAGAGGTCATTTTAACAGGAAGAGATCCAAGTGATAAGATGATAGAATTAGCAGATTATGTATCAGAAGTAAAAAAAGTAAAGCATCCATTTGAACAAGGAATTCCAGCACGACTTGGAATCGAATATTAAGGAACGGTTGTTCCGTTGACAAGGGAAAGAGATTCCTTGTATACTAAAATGGAACAGAAGTGTTTTTTGTATACATGGAGGGAATAAAAAATGATAAGACATAATAGTCTAAGAAAAGTCATAGTTTGGATCCTGATTGTTTACTTGTTATTATTTACTCCAGTATTCGTTAGGGCAGAAGATAGTATTACAATTCCAACAGCGACTTCTTATTCAAAAGTATTAAAAGATAACATACCGACAACCAATATTGTAATCCCAGCTCATACAACAACAATGGAAATACCAATGAAAGTGTCTGATGGAGGACAATTACAGGTAAGAGTAGGGGCAAAAAGTTTGAATCAAAATGTTCACCTCTCTATTTTAGATAGCGATGGAGCTACAATAGAAGAAATGTCAACTCTATCAGATGAAGGATTGCAGTGTCAAGCGTGGATAGAACAAGAAGAAAAAGGAACGATTTTTCTTCATATTGAGATAGAAGAAAACGATGCCCCAATTAATATTTGGTGTCGTGGCGTATTATATCCAAGTGGTAATAAAGTGTTAAATCAAAATACATGGAAATTTGCTGGTTTAACACAAAGTAAAAATACTGCTTACTATAAAGTAAAGATGGAGAAAAATGGATATATTAAAGTACAAGGGAAAACTTATAAAACTTCCAGTGGAAAACTTGCCATAGAGCTTTGTAATCGTCAAAAAAACTCTTTAAATCCGAAAAAGAACCGTCTTGTAAAAAGCAATGATTATACAACATATTATGCTTTAAAAAAGGGAACGTACTATATAAAAATTGAAGATATAAAAAATCCATATAAAATCCGATATAAAGTTTCCGATCCAGACGATCAAGGTGGATTAAACAAAGAAAATGCAACAACATTAATGAGATCAAAAGCAAAAACAGATCTTATTTATCTAAATGATTCCAAAGCAAAAAGTGGTTGGTTTAAATTTTCATTATCAAGTAGTCAAACACTTAGACTTACAATTAGCAATTACTCAACAAGAAAGCTAGAATATGAATTGATTGCAGAAGATCCAAATGTGACATTACATAATGCTAAATTTTATCCACATAATGGAAAAGCCATTTTTGTAACAAGTGATAAATTACCAAAAGGAATTTATTATTTAAAAGTATCAAAACAATCAACAAAAGATGCTAGTGGAGCCTATTCCGTTAAATTTGAGTAAAAATGCGTAGCACTTATAAAATGCGTATCATAAGAAATGTAAAATAATTTGTTATGATGAATGATATGTACTAGAACAGGAGAAAGAATGAATACACAAAATAAAAAGCAAAATGTTGTAGAAAAGAAACAACAAAGCTGTCCTTATGCTAAAAAATGTGGTGGATGTCAATATCAAGGAATCTCCTATGAGGAACAATTAAAGAAAAAACAAAAATGGGTAAGTGGACTTATGAAGAAACACTGCCCAGTTTATCCGATTTTTGGAATGGAATCCCCATACTTTTATCGAAATAAGGTACATGCTGTGTTTGATCGTGATAGAAAAAATCAGATTATCTCAGGTGTATATAAAGAAGGAACTCACTTTGTTGTACCAATTGATCGCTGTTTGATCGAAGATCAAAAGGCAGATGAAATCATTGCTACAGTAAAAGAATTGATGAAATCTTTCAAAATGAAAGTATATGATGAAGATACACAGTATGGGTTTATGCGACACATATTGATTAAAAGAGGATTTGCGACAGGACAAATTATGGTTGTGTTAGTAACTGCTTCGCCAGTCTTTCCATCCAAGAACAATTTTGTCAAAGCATTGCGAAAAGTACATCCAGAAATTACAACTGTGATTCAAAATGTCAATGGAAGAGGAACGAGCATGGTTCTTGGAGAAAAAGAACATATTCTCTATGGAAAAGGTTATATAGAAGATGTGCTTTGTGGATGTACATTTCGAATCTCTTCGAAATCCTTTTACCAAATCAATCCGATTCAAACAGAACATTTATATGAAAAAGCGATTGCATTAGCTAAGTTATCAGGAAAAGAAAAGGTAATTGATGCTTACTGTGGAATAGGTACGATTGGTTTAATTGCTAGTAAAAAAGCAAAAGAAGTCATTGGAGTTGAGTTAAACAAAGATGCAGTGAAAGATGCTATCTTCAATGCTAAGAGAAATGATATAAAAAATGTAAGATTTTATTGTGAAGATGCAAGTAAATTCATGGTTAAAATGGCAGAGCATGGAGAGAGTGCAGATGTAGTATTTCTAGATCCACCAAGAAGTGGAAGCACAGAAACATTTATAGACTCTTTAGCAATGATGGCACCAAAAAAGGTAGTATATATCTCTTGTCATCCAGAAACTTTAGAAAGAGATATTCGCTATTTTAAGAAAAAAGGATATAATCCAGAAGGATGTTATCCATTTGATTTATTCCCATGGACAGGACATGTGGAAAATATTGTAGTGTTGACTAGAAGAAAATAGGAGAAATAAGACCAGAGTCATTCAAGTTGTTTTAGACAGATGAAGCTGGTCTTATTTTTAGATTTTAATCGATGATTTTGTATTATGATAAAAATTGAAAATCAATTTACATGATCTAAATATAGATTTATAATTGTATTTTATTAGAATAAATTGTATAATGGAAGTAAGAAAAGGGGGAAAGTTACAATGGATAAAAAGGCAAATAAAAAATATCAAGATACTGTATTTGTTGACTTATTTGGAAGAGAAGAATATGCAGTAGAACTTGTCAATGCTTTATGTGGTACAGTGTATAAAAAAGAAGATATTATGAATGTTACATTAAAGCAACTTTTGTTTTGTGAGCGCTATAATGACTTAGCATTTCTCACAAAGGATAACCATTTAATTGTATTAATCGAACATCAAGCGACGATCAATCCTAACATGCCAGTCAGAATGTTACTTTATATAGCTGAGGAGTATAATAAATTTCTTCGAGGTGAATTTGGTAATGAAAGTTATAATGTATATGGTAGGAAGATTGTAAATCTACCAACACCAGAGTTTTTTGTTATTTACACAGGGGAAGAAGAACAACCAGCAGTCGAGATATTGCGATTATCGGATTCTTTTTCAACAAAAGCTCCCATAGACGTTGAAGTAACGTGCTATAATATCAATAAAGAGCTTGAAATTAAGGAGAAATCAAGTTCTCTAAGTGGTTATAGCACTTTACTTCAAGGGATTAAAGGATTCAAAAGACAAGGCTACGATTTAGCACAAGCAATTCAAAAAGCAGTGAAATTTTGCATGGAACATGGAGTTTTAACAGAATATTTAGTGCGACATGAAAGTGAGGTGTCTAGTATGTTATTTCAGGAATATACAGTGGAAGATGTAAGAAGAATGTACATGGAAGCGGCAGCAGAAGAAGGCAGAGAGCAAGGGTTAAAGCAAGGGTTAAAGCAAGGGTTAAAGCAAGGGTTAAAGCAAGGGTTAGAACAAGGGTTAGAACAAGGGTTAAAGCAAGGGTTAGAACAAGGACTAGAACAAGGATTAGAACAAGGA